>NZ_AZND01000386.1:0-2388 GCF_000576205.1 Methylibium sp. T29
CGGCCGCGCCACCGGCCCGGCACTCGTCCGAGCATTCGTCGGCACGGCCTACAACAACGATGCGCAGATGCTCGACATCCTGCGCCGCCTGGTGGTCGTGAACGCCACGGCCGGCGAGACGGCCGGCCTCGGCGCCGACCCAGCGGGGGGCGCCCCCTCCCCGCCGGCAGTTCGCGCCCCGGCCCCTTGTCCGGCGTCTCGGGGCCCTCCGGCATCACGCCGCTGGCGGGCCTGATGGCGGTGAACGTGATCCGCCAGCACCGCGACGAGCTGATGCGGGCCTCGTCCGGCACGCTCGACCACATGGTGATCGACGTGGTCGGCGCACTGTTCGACCAGGTGCTGTCGGACAGCAAGGTGCCGCCGCAGATGGCGCGCCAGATCGCACGGCTGCAGCTGCCGGTACTGCGCGCGGCGCTGAAGGACGTGGGCTTCTTCAGCTCGCGGCGCCACCCGGTGCGGCGTTTCGTGAACCGCATCGCCTCGCTGGCGGCGGCCTACGAGGACCTCGACCAGGGCCCCGGCAAGGACTTCATCGAGCGCGTGCGCGCGTTGGTGCAGGAGATCGTCGAGGGCGACTTCGACCAGATGGACCTGTACGAGTCCAAGCTGCAGGCGATCGAGGCGCTGGTGCAGGAGCAGAGCGCGCGCGATGTCGGCACGCATGCGACGGCCGCCACGCTGCTCGACAACAAGGAAACGCAGCTGCGCATCCAGCAGCGCTACATGCGCGAGCTCAAGTCGCACCTGGAGCCGGTTGCCCTGCCCGGCTTCGTGCGCGACTTCCTGGCGCAGGTGTGGAGCCAGGTGCAGGTGCAGGCGGCCGGCCCGTTCGGTTCGCCCGAGCTGGCGCAGCGCGCCAACCGCGCAGCGCGCGAGCTGGCGCTCAGCGTGCAGCCCAAGGGCGAGCCGCAGCTGCGCAAGCATTTTCTGATGGCGCTGCCGCAGCTGATGAAGGACCTCAACGAGGGCCTGGAGCTGATCCGCTGGCCGGAGCCCGCCAAGAAGGACTTCTTCGGCAAGCTGCTGCCCGAGCACGCCGCGTCGCTGAAGACCGCGCCGCCGACTGACTTCGAGCAGCGCCAGCTCAAGCACTACCTCGACCAGGTCGAGAAGGTCTCGATCCCCACCGCCGACGAGCTCGCGCCGAGCGCGCATGCCGAACTGCCGCCGCCGCAGGAACATGCCGCGCCGCTGACCTTCTCGGCCGAGGAGGCCGAGAAGATCGGCCTGGTCGACGAGAACGCAGTCGACTGGGACGGCCAGGTGGACATCGACCTCGGCGAGGGCGGTCCGTCCGCCGAGGCGGAGGCCGGCGAGGTCGATGTGGTGCTGGAGGCCCTGGCGCCCGAGCCCGCCGAGCCGACGCACGGCCCGCAGCTGATCCACCACCTGCAGACCGGCATCGCCTACCGCATGCACGTGGAGGGCCGCTGGCAGCGCGTGCGCCTGAACTGGATCAGCCCGGGCCGGGCCTTCTTCGTGTTCACCCACGGCAAGGCCCACCAGAAGACGATCTCGATGACCTCGCGCATGCTCACCCGCATGTGCGACACCGAGCGCTTCCGCGCCTTCGAACAGGCCGAGCTGATCGAGCGCGCGACGGCGCGCGCCCGCAAGCAGCTGGCGCAGCTGGGCGGTGCGGCCCCGCGCAGCACGGCGACCAGCAGCCGTCTCTGAGGCGCCCGGCGGTCAGCCAGCCGCGAGGCGGCGCGCCATCTGGCCGGCGGCGATCAGGCTGGACGGGTCGGCGCGGCCACTGCCCGCCCGATCGAACGCCGTGCCGTGATCGGGGCTGGTGCGCACGAAGGGCAGTCCCAGCGTCACGTTGACGCCGCGCTCGACCCCGAGGTACTTCACCGGGATCAGCCCTTGGTCGTGGTACATCGCCACCACGATGTCGAACTCGCCCGGGTGGTCGGCCGTGTGGCGGGCGCGCATGAACACGGTGTCGGGTGCGAACGGCCCGCGTGCGTCGATGCCCTCGCGGCACGCCGCCTCGATGGCCGGCGCGATGACGCGCAGTTCCTCGTCGCCGAACAAGCCGCCCTCGCCCGCGTGCGGGTTGAGTCCGGCCACGGCGATGCGAGGCGCCGCCTGGCCCCAGCGCCGCGCTGCGGCGTGCGCGATGCGCAGCGTCTCGAGCACCGACGCCGTGCTCACCGCGTCGATCGCCCGGCGCAACGAGACGTGGATGCTGACCAGCACGGTCTTGAGTTCGTCGTTCGCGAGCATCATGCGCACCGGCCCGGCGCCGGCCTCGGCCTGCAGCAGCTCGGTGTGCCCCGGGTAGGGCTCACCGGCGGCGGCCAGCGCCTCCTTGTGGATCGGCGCGGTGACGATCGCCGCCACCTCGCCGGCCTGCGCCAGCGCCACGGCGTGCCGGAT
>NZ_AZND01000387.1:0-2393 GCF_000576205.1 Methylibium sp. T29
CGGCTGTAGTCGTGGTCGTACTTTCTGATATGCATGGTTGTCTCCTACTTCGTTGTCGACAATTCGCAGTCCCCACCCAGCGGGGGCGGCGCACTCTCACAGGGCTCAGGCAGGCACCGCCGTCTGAGACTTCTTCTCCAGGGATTCGGACAGGGCCGACATGTCGCTGTCGAGGAACTTCGGCCGGATCAGGTAGACGAGCAGCGGCAGCAGCACCAGCGCCAGCACCATGTTGATGAGCATCAGGATCACCAGCAGCAGGCCGGTGTCGGACAGGAACTTCAGCTCCGACAGGAAGTACCACGGCGCCAGCCCGATCGTCATCAGCGAGGCGGTGAAGAAGATGGCCTTGCCGCAGGTCTTGAGCGCCACCCGGATCGCCACGCCCAGGTCCTTGTTGGCCACCTGGTATTCCTCGCAGATGCGCGTCATGAGGTAGATGCCGTAGTCGATGCCGACCCCGATGCCGATGGCCAGGATGGGCAGCGAGTTGACGTCCAGGCCGACGCCGGCGAGCGACATGGAGGCGGTGAGCATGGCGTTGGCCAGGTTCACCGGGATGAGCAGCAGCAGGCCCGCGACGATGGAGCGGTAGGCGAGCGAGCAGCCGATCAGGATGACGAGGTTCAAGGCCAGCAGGATGCGGCTTTCGTAGCGCACCACGGTGTCGTTGATGGATTGCTGCAGCGCGATCGCCCCGGAGGCCAGCCGGATGGTGAAGGTGGGGTGCTCGGGGCCGACCTTCTCGACGCAGGCGCGCGCCTGCGCCAGCGCGGTATCCACCGTCTCCTGCTTGTTGTTGGAGTACCAGAGCGAGACGGTGCCGTTCTTCTGTTCGAAGTCGGTGACGTGCAGGAAGGCCTTGGCGTTGGTGCCGGCCATCAGCCGGTGACGGCGGCCGAGGCGGAGGCGTCGTCGTTGTCGAGCGGCGACCACTTGGGGTTGCCGCCGCTGAAGACGCGGTTGGCTTCGGGCGCGAGGTCGGCGAAGGACAGGGTGGCCGTGGGCGGGTTGGGGCTGCTCTCCAGGCAGTGCTGGAGGTCGCGCATCGTGGTGAGGGTGTCGCTCTGGCGCACGATGCGGGCGTTGCCCTTGCCTTCGAACACGACTTCCATGGTCATGGAGCCGGGGAAGTGCTGGTTGATCTCGCGCACGGCGAGGTTGAACTTGGAGTCGTAGCGCAGCAGGTTGGTGCCTTCGACGGGGTTGCCGACCTGCACGCGCAGCATGAGGAAGACGGCGACGATGCCCAGGACGATGAAGACGATGCCGGTGTAGCGGGCGTTGCGTCCGGTGGAGAGGGCAGCGAAGCCGCCGAGCGTGCCCTGGATGCCGCGTTGGACGGGGCCGCTGTGCTGGTCGGTGCCGAGCAGGTGCTCGATGTTGTTCGGCCTCGGCATGAGGCTGAGCAGGATGGGGGTGAGGAAGACGCTGCAGGGGACGAGGTTGAGCGCCCACAGGCCGGTGAAGAGGGCGAAGCGCTCCATGGCCGGGATGGGCGCGAGGGCGACGAGGAGCAGGCCGCACACGTCGGTGAAGATGCCCAGGGTGCCGGGGTAGACGAGGGAGACGAGGGAGAGTTCGGCGGCCTTGTCCTTGGGGTGGCCGTCGTGCAGGAGTTCGAAGTAGCGCTCGGTGGCTTGCACGCAGTGGCTGAAGCAGCGGGCGATGAGCAGCAGCGGCACGACCATGAGCAGGGGCTCGACGGGCAGGCCGAGCCAGCCGACGAGGCCGAAGCCCCAGATGGCCGAGACGGTGCTGACGAGCACCGGCACGAGGATGCCGGCGACGTTGCGCATGTGGAAGGCGAGCACGCCGAACATCAGGATCAGGGTGATCGCGAAGATCTCGAGGGTGTTGTCGCCGAAGGCGTAGATCCACCCGGTCATGACGGGGAAGCCGGCGGCGTGGATCTCGTGCGCGCCGTCGGTCTCGTTCTTGACGATGGCCTGGACGGCGTCGAAGACCTTGCCGTAGTCGACGGATTGCTCGATGAAGGTGGCGTTGACGATGGTGGCGGTGCCGTCGGAGGACACCAGGAAGGTGTTGGCCCCGGGCGATTCGTCGACGCGCCGGCGGATCTCGGTGAGCTGCTCTGCCGTCTTGGGCAGCTCGTCGTCCATGATGGGCTGCGAGAAGATGCCGTCGGGGGTGATGACGGTGTAGCGCGCCTTGGAGGTGGCGATCGAGAGGATCTGGTCGTGGTCGACCCCGGGCGTGAGGTCGATGTCGCGCGAGATGCGCCACACCTTCTCCAGCGTGTCAGCCTGGAACACGTCCTTGCCGTCGGTCCGCTTGATCATCAGCGTGACGGTCAGCGGGTTGCCGAAGTTCGAGTGGTCCTTGTAGACCTGCACGAAGGGGTGATTCTTCGGGAACAGGTCCGAGAAGAT
>NZ_AZND01000388.1:0-2385 GCF_000576205.1 Methylibium sp. T29
CGCGCCGGCCTGTTGACGGCGGCTCGGGAGGCGCAGGCCTGGCTCGGCCGCGAGGCCGGCCTGCAGGCCACGCTCGTCGACGCCCACACGCTCGAACTCGCCTTCGGCGGCACCGATGCCGACCAGGCGGCACTGCTGGCGCGCTTGATCGGCGCCGGCTTTGCCGTCAGCAGCTTCGCCGAGCGGCGCGAGAACCTGCAACAGAGCTATCTGCGCAGCGTGGCCGGCGCGGGAGCGGGCACATGATGCGCGCGCTGGCCGCCGGCAATCCGGAGTTCCAGCGCCAGCTCTGGCTGGAGTTCTCGCCCGCGCGGCTGCTCGGCATGCCGGCGGTGTTGGCGCTGGTGTTCGCCGCGGTCGGCCTGGCCGGGCCGTCGGCACTGCCGATGGTGGCGCAGGCCGGCTTCGTGCTGCTGGTGGGCTTCTACGGGGCGCGACTGGCGAGTGCCGCGCTGCTAGACGAGGTCAGCGAAGCCACGTGGGACGCCCAGCGCCTGTCCTCGTTGACGCCCTGGCAGCTGACCTGGGGCAAGCTGTTCGGCGGCACGCTGTTCGCGTGGTACGGCGGCATCATCTGCCTGGCGGTGTGGCTGGTGTCGAACGCCGTGCAGGGCCACGGCCTGTCGTGGTCGCTGCTGGTCGGCATGGTGGCGGCTGGCGTGGGTCTGCAGGCGGTGAGCCTGATCGTCGCGCTGGCGGCCTTGCGGCGCGGCGGACTGGCGGCGCGGCGCGGCGGGGCCTGGTGGATCGTGCTGCTGGTGGTGTTTCCGTGGTTCGGTGCGCTGCCGCGCCAGGTGTCGCCCGGTGAGGTGCTGTGGTGGGGCATGAGCTTCGAGGCCCCGGTGTTCTACGCGGCAACGGCCGTGATGTTCGCGGCCTGGGCTGTGCTCGGCGCCCAGCGGTTGATGGCCGGGGCGCTGCAACTGCCCTTGCGGCCGCAGGCCTGGCTGGGGTTCCAGGCGTGGCTCGCGGTGTTCGCTGCCGGGTTCTGGCCGGAGGGAAATCCGGTGTGGCGCGTGGGCTTCGCGCTGGCCGCCTGCGCCACCACCACCGCCTACCTCAGCCTCTTCATCGAGCCGCCTCGGCTCGACCTGTGGCAGCGCTTCGCCGCCCGCTGGCGCGCCGGCGGGGCGCTGGACGCCGCGACGCTGGAGCGGATGCCGCTGATGCTGGCGTCGCTGGTCCTGGCGCTCGGTGGTGGCCTGGTGGCCAGCGTGCTGGCACCCGATCCGCAGGCCGGGGGCATCGGCCGCGCGCTCGCGCTCGCTGGGTTGCCGCTGACCTGGGCCTTGCTGGCGCTGCGGGACCTTGCGCTCGCCTGCGCGATCCACTGGGGGCCGCGCGCGCGTCGGGCGGAGAGCACGACGCTGGTGGTGCTGGTGGTGCTGAACCTGGTGCTGCCCTGGCTGCTGCACGCGGCAGGGCTGTCCGCGCTGGCCGGCCTGCTGCAGCCGCTGGGTGCCGAAGGCGGCGGATGGCTGGGCGCCGGGATCGCCGCGCTGCAGGCGGCTGCAGCGGTGTTCGTCGCGCGCACCCGCTGGCGGCCGGCGGGGGCCTGATGGCGATGCAGCGACGGCGGCTGGGCCGCGTGGACTATGCGACGACCTTCGACGCGATGCGCGCCTTCACCGAGACGCGCACGCCGGGCACGCCCGATGAGCTGTGGCTGTGCGAGCACCCGCCGGTGTTCACCCAGGGACTGGCCGGCAAGGCCGAGCACGTGCTCGACGCGGGAGACATTCCGGTGATCGCCAGCAACCGCGGCGGCCAGGTGACCTACCACGGCCCCGGCCAGGTGGTGGCCTATCCGCTGGTCGATCTTCAGGCGCTGGGCATCTTCGTCAAGGAGTACGTGTTCCGCCTCGAGCAGGCGGTGATCAAGACGCTGGAAGGCTATGGCGTCACCGGTCACCGGGTCACGGGCGCGCCGGGCATCTACGTGAATCTCTGCGACCCCTTCGGCCACGGCGCGCTGCCGGGGCCGCCCGACCCGCGTGACCCCTGGCGTGGCATCGGCAAGATCGCCGCGCTGGGGATCAAGGTGTCGCGCCACTGCAGCTACCACGGTCTGGCGTTGAACGTGGCGATGGACCTGAGCCCCTATGAGCGCATCAATCCCTGCGGCTACGCCGGGCTGCGCACGGTCGATCTTTCTACAATCGGGGTCCCCGTCGATCCGGAACGCGCCGCCGCCGACCTCGGTGACCGGCTCGAGAGCTATCTCAGCCCCTGACACCGCGCGCCCACATCCCATGAACACGCTGCCCTCCACGCCGACCCCGGCCTCCGTCTCACCGTCGCCGGCTGCAGGTGCAGCGGCCTACGACCCGCTCGCCAAGCAGAAGGCGCAAGCCAAGACGGCGCGCATCCCGATCAAGGTGGTGG
>NZ_AZND01000389.1:0-2380 GCF_000576205.1 Methylibium sp. T29
CCCCGCCTGGCTGAAGGCCGGCCGCGAGGCGCGCTCCGGCCGCAGCGGTGCGGCGGGCACGCCGCGCGGGCAGAAGCTGGTGGTCCAGATGGTCGAGACCTTCCGCGAACACATGCAACCGGCCTTCGTCGAAAGGCTCGACGCCTGGACGCTGCAGGAACAGTCCGGCATGGCCCTGCCGCCGATCATGATCTACGGCGAGGACGTGTCGCACATCCTGACCGAGGAAGGGATCGCCAACCTGCTGCTGTGCCGCAGCGACGCCGAGCGCGAGCAGGCGATCCGGGGCGTCGCCGGCTACACCGCCGTGGGATTGGCGCGCGACCGGCGCGCCGTCGAGAACCTGCGCGACCGCGGCGTGATCCGCCGGCCGCAGGACCTCGGCATCGATCCTCGCCAGGCCACGCGCAATCTGCTGGCGGCCCGCAGCATGCGTGATCTGGTGGACGCGTCGGGCGGCTTGTACCAGCCCCCCCGGCGGTTCAGAAACTGGTAGCAGGAGATTCCCAAGCATGAGCGACGTCCCCTCAGGGCTCGAGACCCTGGTCTTCTCGTTCACCGGCGGCCGGCCGGCGGGCAGCTTCGCCCCCGTGCTGGTCGGTGTGGTCGGATCGGGCAACCTCGAGGTGATGCTCGAGGCCGCAGAACGCCCGGATTGCGAGATTCGCGTCGTGACGTCGGCGCGTGGCTTTGGCGCGATCTGGCAGGCCGTGATGACCGACTTTCACGAGCGCCAGCCGCTGTCCGGCTTGCGCATCTCGATCAACGACATGGGCGCCACGCCCGCGGTCGTGAGCCTGCGGCTCGACCAGGCGGTGGCCGGGATCGCCGGAGGGCAACCATGATCAGCTTCGCAGAATGCTCGGCCCGGGAGCGGCTGGCGCGGGTGTTCGACGCCGCGACATTCCACGAATGGCTGCCGCCGACCGAGCGTGTCATCAGTCCGCACCTCGAACAGCTCGGCGTGCCCTCGGCCTTCGACGATGGTGTCGCCATCGGCCGCGCGACGCTCGAGGGTCACACGGTGTTCGTTGCCGCCCAGGAAGGTGAGTTCATGGGCGGTGGGGTGGGCGAGGTGCACGGTGCCAAGCTGGTGGGCCTGCTGCGGCGGGCGCTGCGCGACCGGCCGGCGGCGGTGCTGCTGCTGGCCGAGTCCGGTGGCGTGCGCCTGCACGAGGCCAACGCCGGCCTGATCGCGGTGTCCGAGGTCATGCGCGCGGTGCTCGACGTGCGCGCGGCGGGCATCCCGGTCGTGATGCTGATCGGCGGCGCCAACGGCTGCTTCGGCGGCATGGGCATCGTGGCGCGCTGCGCCGACCGCGTGGTGATGAGCGACATGGGCCGGCTGGCGATGTCGGGTCCGGAGGTGATCGAGGCGTCGCAAGGCGTCGAAGAGTTCGATTCCCGAGATCGCGCGCTGGTCTGGCGCACCACGGGCGGCAAGCACCGCTGGCTCAGCGGCGATTGCGACGTGCTGGTGAAGGACGACGTGGCGGCGTTCCGGGCCGCGGCCATCGACGCGCTCGACGCATCGCGCCCCGTGTCGGTGGGGACGCTGGAGCGTGAACACGCGCTGCTCGCCAGGCGGCTGCGGCTGCTGCCCGACGCGCTCGACAGCGACGAGGCGGTGGCACTGTGGGGGCTGCTGGGCGTGGCCGACGCCGCCCGCGTGCCCGACCTCGACGTCGATGCCCTGCGCTCCCTGCGCACGGTCTGAGGAGCACTGGAATGGACTGGAACACACTGGCCACGGCCTTGTTCGGCGCCGACCACGGCATCTCCCAGGAAGGCGATGTGTTGCGCGGCAACGTGCGCTTCGACGGCAACCCACTCACGGTCATCGGCACGACCAACCACGCACCGATCGGTGTGCGGCTCGCGCTGGAGCAGGCGCGCGTCGTGCTCGACACGATCGCGCAGCACCCGGGCCGGCCGATCCTGCTGCTGATCGACACGCAGGGTCAGATGCTGCGCCGCCGGGACGAACTGCTGGGGATCAACCGCGCGATGGCGCATCTGGGGATGAGCATCGACTTCGCGCGGCGACGCGGTCACCGCGTGCTGGGGCTGGTGTACGACCAGGCGTTGTCCGGCGGCTTCATCACCTCCGGGCTGATCGCCGATGCCTGCGACGCGCTGCCCGAGGCCGAGATCCGCGTGATGCGCATCCCGGCGATGGCGCGCGTCACCAAGATCTCCGAAGACCGGCTCACCGAGCTCTCGCGCAGCAACCCGGTGTTCGCACCCGGCGTGGAGAACTACGTGGCGATGGGCGGCGTGCGCAGGCTGTGGACGGGCGATCTGGCGGTGGCGCTGCGTGAGGCCCTGGCCTCGGCCTCCGGCGAGGACGTGCGCGCCGCCGACGGTCGGACGCGCGGCG
>NZ_AZND01000390.1:0-2373 GCF_000576205.1 Methylibium sp. T29
GTGCTGGACCTGGTACCCGCTGCGCAACGCCGACTGGCTGCGCGCACATGCCGACCGCAGCCCGCGCACCTGGGCCACCGCGCAGGGCGTGGCGACCCTGCTGCCGGCGGCACTGGGCTTCGCGGCGTTCTGGGCCTGGAACGCGCTGCAGGGCGGCGGCTTCGACATGCCGTTCGGACCGACGCCCGGGCGCTTCATCGGGCTGATGCTGGCGATCGGGCTGTTCGCGTCGTGGCTGGGCACGCTGTGCTGGAACGAGGCCAGCCAGCGGCTGCCGACCTCGCTGGTCGGCCAGCTCATCGTGTTCGAGACGCTGTCGGCGCTGGCCTATGCCTACGCGCTGCGCCAGGAATGGCCCGGTCCGCTCACGATCGCCGGCGTGGCGCTGTTGATCGCCGGCGTGATGTGGGCGCTGCGGGTGCGCCCCGAGCCGCTGGCGGCGGAGGCGCACGCGGCCTGAGCGCCGCCCGGCGCGCTACTCGCAGGCCCCGGCGCTGAACAGCTCGCCGGCCACCTGCGCGAACGACTGCTGCAGCACCGTGAGCTCGGTCTCGGCGCGCGCGCCGCCCTTGCTGCCGTCCTCGACATGTTCGGTCGTCTGCAGCTTGCTGACGGGCGCGCGCTGGCGCGGCGTCATGGTGACGTTGAGCGTGAGCTTGTGCGACGGCAGCACGCGCGGCACGCCGCGCATCCGCTCGCGCACCTGGCGCTGGCAGCTGGCGCGGTCGGTGCCCGGCAGTTTCAGACCGAGCGGCACGCCGCCGATCGACACGCCCTGCGTGCAGGCACGCAGCGCGCTCTCGAGCTTGTCGTACTCGGGGTTGTCGACCCGGGAACGCGCCCACTCGATGACGTCGACGCCGATGCGGCAGCGCGCGCTCGCATCCTGCTGCGGCACCACCGGACGGCCGGCGGACTCGCTCAGCCACGATGCGACGTAGGTGGTCCAGTTGGGGTTGACGCGGCCGCGCTGCTTCACGCCTTCCAGCGCGACCGGCACGCCGCGCACCACGGTGCGGAAGCGGTCGCCGACCAGGCGGTCGATGACGTCGAAACGCAGCACGTCCACGCGGTCGTCGGCCTCGCGCACGCTCACCACGATGCCGGCGAAGCGGCCGTTCGAGCGCACGATCGAGCCGCTGTCGGACTGGATGATGCGCAGCTTGTCCTCGAAGGCCAGCGTGTGCCATTGCGAGGTGCCGCCGGCCGCGCGCAGCCGCACGATGGTCTCGCGGCCGCCGGGGTAGTGGCGCACCACCTCGAAGGGCGCGTTCGCGGCAGCGGCGGCGGGCGCCACTTCCGACGCATCGGGCCAGCGGTCGTTGCAGGCCACGACGGAGCGCGCCGGCAGTTCGATCAGTGCCAGGTCCTCGGTGCGCGACGGGTTGTAGTAGATACGCTGTCCGGTGGCCTTGCCGCCCTGGCGGTCGGTGACGGTGATGTCGGCGCCGGTCTCCGCGACCACGTGGCCGGCGGTGACGACGAGGCAGTTGTCGCCGCGCCGAAAGCCGTAGCCCGAGCCGTTCGAGTCGCCCTGGCGGATGTCGACCGGCTCGGCGCCGGCGGTGGAGATCAGGGCCGGTGCCAGCAGCAGACCGAACCATCGGGCGATCGGGAGGGGTGTCATCGGGCAGGAGGGTGGGTCGTCAGGGGCGGGTCGAAACAGCCCGGGCAGCGTGGTGACCGTCTGCGCCAGCGTGCCGAGCAGCAGCAGGGTGGCCGCGAACATCTGCACGAACTGCAGCGAGACGAAGCGGTTCCACCAGGTGACGGCGACGGCGCGCTGTTCGCCGCCGTGCTGCGCGATGCCGATGCGCGCGGTCGTCACGTGCAGCTTCACGTCGAGTGCGCGATCCTTGTTGTCGTAGACGATGCCGGTGGCGCTCACCGGCGTGGTGCCCAGGCAGGCGAGCTGCGCGGGCGCCTCGGCATGCATCAGGCAGGCATGCGTGTCGACGCGGCTGCCGGCGTCCAGGGCCTCCTCGATCACCGGCACGCTGCGGTCGGTGAAGGGCTCGCGGGTGCGCGCCTCGAGCTTGCCCTCGCGCAGCAGCGGCGAGGTGGTCTGCTGCCAGCCGCCGCCGTGGCGCAGCAGTTCCCCCAGCACCACGCGGCCGCTCAGCAGCAGCACGGTACCGGACGGCTTGTCGTCCTCGTCCTTCTGCGGGCCCGCCGCGGCGGGCCGCGTCGTCCTCACGCTCAGCGCGCGCGGTCCCTTCGCGGGATCGGTCGGCAGTTCCAGCACCTGGTCGTCGACCGTCACCACCACCGCGGGCTGGCCGGTCTGGGCGATGCAGCGCGCGTGCAGCGGGCCGCGGGTCAGGTCGATGCGCCACAAGCCGTCGGGGCGCCGCTCCAGCACGCGCGCGCGCC
>NZ_AZND01000391.1:0-2360 GCF_000576205.1 Methylibium sp. T29
CCGAGCGCGTGGGCTGGGTGCTGACGAGCCTGCGCGGGCCGCTGCCGGCCGAGCGGCGGGCGGAGCAGATGGAGGTGTTGCGCAGCGGCTGGCAGCCGCCGGCGCGGCGCTGAGCAACTCCCTCACCCCGGCCCTCTCCCGCGGTGCGGGAGAGGGGATCTCGTGTCGCCGTGCAGCCAGCGTTGCACCACCGGCTCCGGTCCTTCCTTCTGCGCTGCGGCCCACAACAGCGGTGCCGCGGCGACGCGCGTGCCCGGCGCGGCGTCGCGCCATTGCCGCAGCACCTCGAACACGAAGACCGCCACCGCACCGGCGCGCAGCGGTCGCTCCTGCTGCGGGATCATGTAGCGCAGCTGCGAGAGCATCCAGCGCGCCAGCCGTTGCGGCCAGGAGGTGACGGAAGCGGCCACGGCATCCTGCGTCGGCCGCACGAACAGCAGCCGCTCGAAGCCGAGCGCGGCGACCGCCTGCTCGTCGAGATTGGCCAGGCCGTGCTGCAGCGCCTGCGGCAGCAACGCCGGAGCGATGGGGCACACGACCGCCAGCGTGTGCACGCCGCTGGCGCGCAGACGCGCCGCCAGCGCGGGCAGGGCCTGCGGCTCGGGCAGGTGGTAGGCCTCGTCGCGGCCGTAGTGGTCGCGCCCGCGGTCGAACACCACCACGCGATGTCGTGCGCCGGCAGCGCGGAGGCGCCGACCGTGCCGTTGTCTTCTTCGTAGGGCACCGCGTGCAGCCCGCGCAGCCCGGCCTGCAGCGGTGCGCGTGTCAGCACGCCCACGCCGGCATAGCGGCCGTGGGCGAGCGCCTCCGCAGCACTCGCGCCCGAGCGGGCCGCCGGCACCGGCCACCAGCAGGCGGGATGGCCGGGGTGCCGGCGCATGCGGGTGGGCGGCGGCCTGCAGCGCGGTGGTCGGATCGAGTGCGAAAGATGGGTCCACAGTGGTTAGGATGCTAAGCGCCGCTTGAACCCGGCGCAGCCGTCGGCATCTGCGCAGCACCGGTGCCGAAGACTGCCGCGCGCCGCCCCGAGTTCGCACAGAAAGGACCACCCCCATGCTCCGACGCCTTCTCGCCGCCCTGATGCTGCTCGCCACGCTGGCGCTCGGCGGCTGCGGCTACAACGACTTCCAGCGCCTCGACGAGGCCACCAAGAGCGCCTGGGCCGAGGTGCTGAACCAGTACCAGCGGCGCGCCGACCTGATCCCCAACGTGGTGGCCACCGTCAAGGGCGAGGCCAATTTCGAGCAGGAGACGCTGACCAAGGTGGTCGAGGCGCGCGCCAAGGCCACCAGCATCCAGGCCACGCCGGAGCTGATCAACAACCCCGAGGCCTTCCAGAAGTTCCAGGCCGCGCAGGGCGAGCTGAGCGGCGCGCTGTCGCGGCTGCTGGTGGTGACCGAGAACTACCCGAACCTGAAGGCCAACCAGGGCTTCCAGGACCTGCGGGTGCAGCTCGAGGGCACCGAGAACCGCATCACCGTGGCGCGCAACCGCTACATCAAGGCGGTGCAGGACTACAACGTGCTCGCGCGCAGCTTTCCCAGCAACCTGACCGCGATGGTGTTCGGCTACGCGGCCAAGCCCAACTTCACGGTGCAGAACGAGGCGCAGATCTCGGCGCCGCCGGCGGTGAGTTTCGAGAAGCCGGCCTCGAAGTGAGACCTTGATGCGACACGGCTGGCGGCGCTGGCTCGCAAGCCTGGCGCTGGCGCTGCTGGTGGGGCCATGGAGCGCGAGCAGCGCCCAGGACCTGCGGCCGGTGCCGGTGCTCAGCGCCAGCGTGATCGACCAGACCGGCACGCTGACGCGCGCGCAGGTCAGCGCGCTGGAGGCCAAGCTCGCGGCCTTCGAGCGCGAGGCCGGTTCGCAGCTGGTGGTGCTGATCGTCGCGACCACCCAGCCCGAGGACATCGCCGCCTACGCGCAGCGCGTCGGCGAGAGCTGGAAGATCGGCCGGCGCGAGGTGGGCGACGGGCTGATCGTGCTGGTGGCCAAGGACGACCGCAAGGTCCGCATCGAGGTGGCCAAGGCGCTGGAGGGCGCGGTGCCCGACCTGGCGGCCCGGCAGATCATCGACCGCGCGCTGACGCCGGCCTTCCGGGCCGGCGATTTCGCGGGGGGCCTGAACGCCGCGGTCGACCAGCTCGCGGCGCGCATCCGCGGCGAAGCGCTGCCGGCGCCGGGCTCGGTGTCGAAGGCACCTCAGTCCGGCGCGCAATGGCAGGACTTCGCGATGTTCTTCCTGCTCGCGGTGCCGATCGCCGGCGCCGTGCTCACCGGCGTGCTGGGCCGCAAGCTCGGCACGCTGGCCACCAGCGTCGGCGCCGGCGGTCTGGCCTGGGCGGTGTCGGCCAGCCTGC
>NZ_AZND01000392.1:0-2351 GCF_000576205.1 Methylibium sp. T29
CGGCCAGTTCAAGGGCCAGGTCGATCCCAAGCTCAACCCGCCCAGCCTGTTCCAGGTGCAGAACCTGCGGGGGGGCGACTGACATGAGCCACCCCACCCTCAGCCGCGCCGCGATGGAGAAGGTGATCCGCACCTACTACGACGGCTGCAACGAGGCCGACGAGGCGAAGATGATCGCCTGCTTCGTGCCCGAGGCCGTGCACTACTTCCCGGCCGGCATGTACGGCGGCGCCTTCCGGGGCGCTGCGCAGATCGCCCACCGCTGGCGCACGGCGGTGGAGACGCTGGGCTCGTACTGGACGATCGATGCGCTGGTGATCGACGCCGAGACGGCCGAGGCGGCGATCGAGTGGACGCACTTCAAGACGAACCAGGACAAGGTGCTGCGCGGCGCCGAGTGCGTGGAGTTCGACCGCGCCTCGGGGCTGATCCGCGAGATCCGCGCCTTCTACGCGTCGCCGCAGGCCGAGGGCATCGCCCGGCTCGAGCTGGGCGACTTCGACTACGCGGGGCGCGGCTACCGCGTCACGTCACCGCGCAAGCCGGCCTGAGGCAGCCACCGTGCCGGATGGCACGCCCCCGGCCTGCAGGGCCCGGGGCGTGCGCCCGCTGGTACGGACCCTGCTATCCCGGGGCAACGTTTCCACGCGGCTGCCACGAGCCGAGCAAGATGCCACAGAGTCTGATGACGGCGCACGCAGAACGTGCGCCCTCCCGGCCCCAGACCGGTGCCCCGGCGACGCTGAGGCTGTCGGGCGAGGTCTACGGCACGCTGATCAACCTGTCCGGACGGCGGCGCTTCACCTCGCAGCGCGTGGTGCTGTATGCGGTGCTGGCGATGCAGGGCCGCGACGGCGCGCTGGCGTTGTCCGCGGAGGCCCTGGCGGTGTTCCGCAAGGCCCACGCGGCGCTGGTGGACGGCGACGACACGCTGCCGGGCCTGTACTGCGACGAACTGCGCGACGCCTACTTCGGCGCGACCGGCGCCGACCGCGTGATCCGAAGCTTCATCGAGCTGGCCGAGCGGGTGCTGGAGGCCATCCCGCTGCGCACCCGCGCGGTGCCCGACCTGCTGGAGCAGCTGGTCGAGAGCGCCACGCCGCTGCTGGCGGTGCTGAACCGCGTGACCCAGGTCTACGAGGACCTGGCGAAACGCCAGGCCGCGACGGTGAAGAAGCAGCTGGCGGGCGTGATGGGCGAGATCGAGACGATCGCGAAGCAGGCGCGCATCGTGTCGTTCAACGCGCAGGTGATCGCGGCGCGGGCCGGCGACTCGGGACGGGAGTTCGCGGTGGTGTCGGCCGAACTGACGCAGATCACCGGCAAGCTCGACGGCCTGGTGCGCGAGGCGATGCGCAGCTCGGTGGCGTGAGCCGGCTCAGGCCAGCCACTGGCTGGCCACGACGTGCACGCCCAGCCCGACGCTGAACAGCGCCACGATCACGCTGAGCGCGCGGTGGTAGCGGCCGAGGTGGCTGGCGGTCAGGCGCATCGGCAGCGCCACGGTCCAGGACAGCGCGGCCATGCCGACCACCGAGCCCAGGCCGAACAACACGACGTAGAGCAGGCCGACCCAGGGGTCGCGCACCTGTTGCAGCGTCAGCAGCACCAGCGCGGCCGAGCCGGCCAGCCCGTGCACCATGCCGACCAGCAGCGCGCGCAGCGGCAGCGGGCGGTGTTCGTGCCGGTGCTGGCGGTGATCGTGCGGCGCGGTATCGCCGCGGTGCGAGTGCGCGTGGAAATGCGGCGCGGCATCGGCACGGGCGGCGTCGCCGTCGAGCGAGGCGGACCCCGCCGCTTCCGCCGGCGCGTGGACGTGGGCATGGAAGTGCACCCGCTCGCGCCACAGCCGGCGCAGCAGGTCCAGGCCCAGCAGCACCAGCATCACGCCGACGGCGCCTTCGAGGCCGTGCACCCAGCGCTCGGACAGCACCACGCCGATCACCATCACCACACCGCCGAACAGCAGCAGCGTGAGGGTGTGGCCCAGGCCCCAGAACACGCCCTGGCGGACAGCGCGCCGGGTGTCCTTCTCGCGCGCGACCAGCGTGGCCACGGCGGCCAGGTGGTCGGCCTCCAGCGCATGCTGCATGCCGAACAGCAGGCCGAACAGGAGCACGGTGCCGGTGATCATGAGGCGGGAAATCCGAGAGCGATGAGGCGGCTGCGCGAGGTGGCTGCATTCTCGGCGATCGGCGCAGGGGACTGCAGTCGCAGCGGAACGACGAGCCCCTTCAATCGACGGGCCCGGTCGTGATGGCCAACGCAGCGCCGACGGCTCGATGCGCTGCCGCTGGATGGCCGTGCCGACGGCCGGCCCGCTTTCGCCGCGCGCTGCCGCGGCGGCCGCG
>NZ_AZND01000393.1:0-2330 GCF_000576205.1 Methylibium sp. T29
ACGCCGCCGATGCCCCAGTTCTCCTTGGGCACGTCGTGGATCCACACGCGCACGTTCTCCTTCGGCGCCCCCACCGCCTCCATCATGGCCTGGGTGACCTTCTCGATCACGGCACGCTTCTGCTCTTCGGTGCGACCTTCGATGAGGTAGATCTGTGCGAACGGCATGAGCTTCTCCTGTGTCCTGTGGTCGGTCGCTGCGCTCAGGCGGCGGCCTTGTGCGCCGCGGCGGCGCGCTCTCGTGCCAGCGTCATCGCGGTGTCCTCGATCATGTCCTCCTGGCCGCCCACCATGCCGCGGCGACCCAGTTCGACCAGGATCTCACGAGCCGGCACGCCGTATTTCTTCTCGGCGCGCTTGGCGAACAGCAGGAAGGACGAGTACACGCCGGCATAGCCCAGCGTCAGCGAATCGCGGTCGACACGGATGATGTGATCCATGATCGGCACCACCAGATCCTCGGCCACATCCTGGATCCTGAACACGTCCACGCCGGTCGCGATGCCCATGCGGTCGCACACGGCGATGAACACCTCCATCGGCGTGTTGCCCGCGCCGGCGCCCAGTCCGGCGGCCGCCGCGTCGATGCGGTTCGCACCGGCGGCCACCGCGGCGACCGAGTTGGCCACCCCCATCGCCAGGTTGTGGTGGCCGTGGAAGCCCAGTTCGGTTTCGGGCTTGAGGGCATCGCGCACCGCGCGCAGCCGTACCGTCACGTCGTCGGGCAGCATGTAGCCGGCCGAGTCGGTGACGTAGATGCAGTTCGCCCCGTAGCCCTCCATCAGCAGCGCCTGGCTCACCAGCTTCTCGGGGCTGGCCATGTGGGCCATCATCAGGAAGCCCACAGTGTCCATGTCGAGCGCGCGCGCCTTCGAGATGTGCTGCTCGGACACGTCGGCCTCGGTGCAGTGGGTGGCCACGCGCACGGTGTGCACGCCCAGGTCCTTGGCCATCAGCAGGTGGTCGACGGTGCCGATGCCGGGCAGCAGCAGCGCCGACACCTTGGCCTGCTTCATCAGCGGGATCACGGCGCCGAGGTATTCCTCGTCGCTGTGGGCCGGGAAGCCGTAGTTCACCGACGAGCCGCCCAGGCCATCGCCGTGGGTCACCTCGATCAGCGGCACGCCGGCAGCGTCCAGTCCGCTGGCGATGCTCTTCATCTGGTCCAGCGTCATCAGGTGACGCTTGGGGTGCATGCCGTCGCGCAACGTCATGTCGTGGACGGTGATCTTCTTGCCTTGCAGGTTCATCATGGCGTTCTCCTTCGTCCGGGTCAGGCCGGCACGGCTTCGAGCTTGAGCGTGCCGGCGATCAGTTCTTCGGCGAACATCTCGGCGGTGCGCGCGGCGGCGGCGGTCATGATGTCGAGGTTGCCGGCGTACTTGGGCAGGTAGTCGCCCAGGCCCTCCACCTCCATGAAGACCGAGACGCGCTTGCCGTCGAACACCGGGCCGTTGACCAGCTTGTAGCCCGGCACGTACTTCTGCACCTCGCGGATCATCTGGTGGATCGACGCAGTGATCCGGTCGCGGTCGGGCTCGTCCACCGTCAGGCAGTGCACGGTATCGCGCATGATCAGCGGCGGCTCGGCCGGGTTGATGATGATGATGGCCTTGCCCTTCTTCGCACCGCCGACCTTCTCGACCGCGCCGGCCGTGGTGCGGGTGAACTCGTCGATGTTCTTGCGCGTGCCGGGGCCGACCGAGCGGCTGGAGACCGTGGCGACGATCTCGCCGTAGGCCACCGCCTGCACCTGCGACACCGCCGCCACCATCGGGATCGTGGCCTGTCCGCCGCAGGTGACCATGTTGACGTTCATCTCGCGCCGCCCGAGGTGCTGCTTCAGGTTCACCGGAGGCACGCAGAACGGGCCGATGGCCGCGGGCGTGAGGTCGATCATCATCACGCCCAGCGCGTTGAGCTTGCGCGAATTCTCGGCGTGCACGTAGGCGCTGGTGGCGTCGAAGGCGATCTGCACGCCGTCGGCCTTCACATGCGGCAGCAGGCCATCCACGCCCTCGGCGGTGGTCTTGATGCCCATCTCGCGTGCGCGCTTCAAGCCATCGGACTCGGGGTCGATGCCGACCATCCACACGGGCTCGAGCACCGGGCTGCGCTGGAGCTTGGCCAGCAGGTCCGTACCGATGTTGCCCGGCCCGATCAGGGCGCACTTGATCTTCTTCATGTAAAAAACTCCGGGAGTGAACAGATTCAGGGGCCGGCGACCCGCGCCGCCGGCCACGAGCTCGTCAGTCCCCGCCCCGCAGGTTCTGCACCTGGAACAGGCTGGGCGGGTTGAGCTTGGGATCGACCTGGCCCTTGAACTGGCCA
>NZ_AZND01000394.1:0-2321 GCF_000576205.1 Methylibium sp. T29
CGGTCGCCGCGTCAGCGGCGCGCGGCTCGGCATCGTCGGGCTGGGCCGCATCGGTCGCACGATCGCGCGGCGCGCGCTCGGCTTCGACATGGCGATCCGCTACCACTCGCGCCGCCCGGTCGCCGACGCGCCCTGGCCGCACGAACCGTCGCTGGTGGCCCTGGCCGAATGGGCCGACTTCCTGGTGGTCATTGCCGCCGGCGGTGCTGGCACGCGCCACCTCGTGGACGGCGCGGTGCTCGGCGCGCTCGGCCCCGAAGGCTTCCTGGTCAACGTCTCGCGCGGCTCCGTCGTCGACGAGGCGGCGCTGGTGCACGCTCTGGTCGAGCGGCGCATCGCCGGTGCGGCGCTCGACGTGTTCGAGCACGAGCCACAGGTGCCGGCCGCACTGCGCGCGCTGGACAACGTGGTGCTGCTGCCGCACATCGCCAGCGCCACGCGCGAGACGCGCCAGGCGATGGGCCAGCGCGTGCTGGACAACCTGGCGCTGTTCTTCGCCGAGGGCCGGCTGGTGACGGCCGCGCCGCTGGACTGATCGATCAACGAACGGACCCACGAACGCCGAGAGGATGACCATGAGACCCAACCGCCTGCGCGAGATCTGGAAGAGCGGCGGCGCCGCCCTGAACGGCTGGCTCGCCATCCCCAACAGCTTCTCGGCCGAGACCATGGCCCACCAGGCTGGGACGCACTCACCATCGACCTGCAGCACGGCGTGGTCGACTACCAGGCGATGGTCCCGATGCTGCAGGCCCTCTCCACCACGGCCACCGTGCCGGTGGTGCGCGTGCCCTGGCTCGAGCCCGGCATCCTGATGAAGACGCTGGACGCCGGCGCCTACGGCGTGATCTGCCCGATGGTCAACACCCGCGAGGACGCGCAGAAGCTGGTGGCCTGGACCCATTACGCGCCGCGCGGCACGCGCAGCTTCGGGCCGGTGCGCGCGCTGCTATACGGCGGCGCCGACTACGCGCAGCACGCCAACGACACCATCGTCACCTTCGCGATGATCGAGACCGCGCAGGCGCTCGACAACCTCGACGACATCCTGTCGGTCGAAGGTCTCGACGCCATCTACATCGGGCCCTCGGACCTGTCGCTGGCGCTCGGCTGCACGCCGACCTTCGACGACGTGGACCCGCCGGTGGCGCAGGCGATCGACCACATCCTGGCGCGCGCCAAGGCGCACGGCGTGGTGGCCGCGATCCACAACGGCAGCCCCGAGGCCGCGCTCGCGCGCATCGCCAAGGGTTTCCAGTTCGTCACCGTGAGTTCGGACGCGCGGCTGATGGCCGCCGGCGCGCAGCAGGTGGTGGCGAAGATGCGCGACCGCCCGACGCCGGGCAGCGCACAGGGCTATTGATCCACGCACAGAGAAGGACCTCACCATGAAGATCGGATTCATCGGCCTGGGCATCATGGGCACGCCGATGGCGCTGCACCTGGCGGCCGCCGGCCACACGTTGTTCGTCCACACCCGCGGCAAGCTGCCCGAGGCGATCGCCGCGTCGGCCGCGCAGGCCTGCGCCAACGCGGCCGAGGTGGCGCGCAACGCGGAGGTGGTGTTCACCATGCTGCCCGACACGCCGGACGTCGAGACCGTGCTGTTCGGTGCGAACGGTATCGCCGCCGGCCTGGAGAGCGGCGCCGGCAGCGCGCGCAAGGTCGTCGTCGACATGAGCTCGATCTCGCCGATGGCCACCAAGGCCTACGCGCAGCGTATCAACGCGCTCGGCGCCGACTACCTGGACGCGCCGGTGTCCGGCGGCGAGGTCGGTGCCAAGGCGGCGTCGCTGACCATCATGTGCGGCGGCGACGAGGCGGTGTTCGCGCGCGTGCGCCCGCTGCTCGAGACGATGGGCAAGAACATCACGCTGGTCGGTGGCAACGGCGACGGCCAGACGACCAAGGTGGCCAACCAGATCATCGTCGCGCTCAACATCGCGGCGGTCGGCGAGGCCTTGCTGTTCGCCAGCAAGGCCGGCGCCGACCCGGCCAAGGTGCGCCAGGCGCTGATGGGCGGCTTCGCGGCCAGCCGCATCCTGGAAGTGCATGGTGAACGCATGATCAAGCGCAGCTTCGCGCCGGGCTTCCGCATCAAGCTGCACCAGAAGGACCTGGGCCTCGCGCTGCAGGGCGCGCGCGAACTGGGCGTGTCGCTGCCGCAGACGGCCGGCGCGGCTCAGCTGATGCAGGCCTGCGCCGCCAACGGCATGGCCGACCTCGACCACTCCGCGCTGGTGCGGGCGCTGGAGCTGATGGCGGGCCACGACGTGGCCGCGGCCTGAGCGACCGTGACCGCCGCCACCGCGATCGATCGC
>NZ_AZND01000395.1:0-2314 GCF_000576205.1 Methylibium sp. T29
ACTCCTCCTCGGTGTCGAACGGCGCGATGTGGCAGCAGGGCCCGAAGATCTCCTCGCGGATCACCGCCGCCGACTCCGGCAGGCCGGTCCAGATGGTCGGCTGCACCCAGTGGCCCTCGGCCAGCGCGCCGCTCATCTTCGGCACGCCGCCGCCGGTGACGACGGTGGCGCCCTGCTCCACCGCCTTGCGGTAGTAGCCCAGCACCTTGTCGCGGTGCTCGGCCGAGATCAGCGGGCCCAGGCCGACGCCCGGCTCCTCCGACGGGCCGATCTTCAGCCCTCGGCCTTGGCCTTGAGCGCCTGCACGAAGTTCTCGAAGATCGGCCGCTGCACGTAGACGCGCTCGGTGCCCAGGCAGACCTGGCCGCAGTTCTCGAACGCGCTGCGCGTGATACCGGCCACCGCCTTGTCGAAGTCGGCATCGGCGAACACGATGCCGGCGTTCTTGCCACCGAGCTCGAAGCTCACGTCGCGGAGGCCGTCGGCCGCCGCCTTCATGATGGCCGCGCCGGTGCGCGTCTCGCCGGTGAAGGTGATCGCGTCGACGCCGTCGTGGCGCGTCAGCGCCTCGCCGGCCGAGCCGGGGCCGAAGCCGTGCACGACGTTGTAGACGCCCCTGGGCACGTCGACGGCGTTCATCACCTCGCCGAGCAGCGCGGCCGACAGCGGCGTCTCCTCCGAAGGCTTGACGACCACGGTGTTGCCGCAGGCCAGCGCCCGGCCGACCTTCCAGGTCATCAGCAGCAGCGGCGCGTTCCACGGACAGATCACGCCCTTGGGCTTGCGGATCGCGTAGTTCAGCGCGCCGCGGCCGTCGGGCGTCTCGGTCTGGAAGGATTCGGTCGGAACGTTCTTGACGACGTCCGCGAAGATCTTGAAGTTGGCCGCGCCGCGCGGCACGAAGGCATGCGCAATCACATGGTGGGGCTGGCCGGTGTCGGCTTCCTCGGCGGCGACGAAGTCGTCGAAGCGGCTCGTCATCTCGTCGGCCACCGCGTGCAGCATCGCGAGCCGCTTCTCGGCGCCGAGCTTGGCCCAGTCGCCATGGAGCGCGCCGCGGGCCGCGCTCACCGCCGCGTCGATCTCGGCCACGCCGCCCTCGGCGACGCTCGCGATCACCGTGTTGTCGAGCGGCGAGCGCTTGTCGAAGGTCCGGCCGCTCGCGGAGCTCGCGAACTCGCCGTTGATGAAGTGATGGACGCTGCGCAAGGGGCCTCTCGGAAGGACTCGCCGCAGTGTAGGAATCGGGACGCGCAGCCGTTCAATACCGTCGGCGGCGGCCCCGATACCTTGACGGTATGACTTGCTCATTTGGCGCACAGCTCGCCGCGCCGGCACTGCCGATTTGATGTTCTGAGCAGGTCCACGCTCGGGTTATCCCGCGAATCGGCGCGAACCCGGACGCCTGGGGCTGGCACGCCGGTTGCGTAGGAGGATGCATGCAGCAGGAGGAAACCGCATGCACGTTGAGATCAAGACCTCGGACACCAAGCCGCTGCGCAACACCTTCACGCACCTGGCCGCGCGCTTCGGCGACAAGCCGGCGTCGCGCTACCAGGAGGCCACCTACGACATCCAGGAGGTCGAGAACTTCCACTACCGGCCGCTGTGGCAGGCCGACAAGGAGATCTTCGACGCCAGCCGTACGGCGGTCGTGATGGCCGACTGGTACGCGCTTAAGGACCCGCGCCAGTTCTTCTACATGAGTTACACGACGACCCGCGCGCACCAGCAAGAGGTCGCCGAGGGCCAGTTCGACTACTTCGACAAGCGTGGCCTGCTCGCCACGCTGTCCGACGGCCTGCGCGAGCGTGTCGCCGCCGCGCTGCTGCCGCTGCGCCACTACGAGTGGGGCGCGAACATGAACAACAGCGCCATCACCGGCTGGGCCTACGGCGCGGCGCTGACCAACGCGACGATGTTCGCGACGATGGACCGGCTCGGCCTGGCGCAACTGCTGTCGCGCATCGGGCTGCTGATCGATGGCAACCTGGGCACCTCGCTCGCCGCCGCCAAGCAGCAGTGGCTGGAGGATGCGGCTTGGCAGCCGCTGCGCTCGGCGGTCGAGCACCTGTTCATCGTCGACGACTGGTTCGAGCTGTTCGTCGCGCAGAACCTGGTGCACGACGGGCTGCTCTACCCGATGGTCTACCAGCGCTTCGAGCAGGCGCTGGCCGCGGCCGGCGCGCCGGCCTTCGGGATGCTGCTGACCTTCCCGAACGAGTGGCACGCCGAGACCACACCGTGGGTCGACGCGGTGTGCAAGACCGCCGCCGCCGAATCGCCCGCCAACCGCGCGCTGCTCGCCGGCTGG
>NZ_AZND01000396.1:0-2300 GCF_000576205.1 Methylibium sp. T29
TGCAGGCCAGGTGCGGGCGGCGCTCGCGCGGGGCGGCCTGGCCGAGGGCCTGCGGGCGCGCTACCCGGAGGCCCACGAGGTGCGCACCGACCGCGCGCTGTACGACTACGTCACCGGCCTCAAGTCCCGCTACCTGCGCCAGTCCGAGCCGCTGAGCAAGGTGGCCTACGACCCGCGCCTGCACGTGATCCGCAACGCGCTGGGCACGCACACCGCGGTGTCGCGCGTGCAGGGCACACGCCTGAAGGCCAAGCGCGAGATCCGCGTGGCCAGCCTGTTCAAGGAGGCGCCGGCGGCGTTCCTGAAGATGATCGTCGTGCACGAACTCGCGCACCTGAAGGAGCGCGAGCACGGCAAGGCCTTCTATGCGCTGTGCACGCACATGGCCCCGGACTACCACCAGCTGGAGTTCGATTTGCGGGTGTGGCTGACGGTGGCCGAGCTGCCGCAGCGCTAGCCGATCGAGAAGCCCCGATAGCGCTCCGCCGCCACCTCGGCGCACAGCTTGCGGTAGGCGCCGAAGCCGCCGATGTAGGGCATGAACACACGAGGCTTGCCCGGGACATTGGCGCCCATGTACCAGGAGTCCGCGCGCGGCAGCAGGGTCTTGTCGGCCAGCTCGTTGACGTGCGCCACCCAGGCCTCCTCGGCGTCCGGCGTCGGCTCGATGGTGGCCGCCTTGTGAGCGCGCAAGTGGTCGATGCAGTCGGCGATCCACTCGACATGCTGCTCGATCGAGGTCGGCATGTTGCCGAGCACCGACGGGCTGCCAGGGCCGGTGATCATGAACAGGTTGGGGAAGTCGGCAGTCGAGACCCCGAGGTAGGTGCGCGGACCGGCCGCCCACTTCTCGCCGAGCGTCACGCCCCCGCGTCCGCGGATGCCCAGTCGCGTCAGCGGGCCTGTCAGCGCGTCGAAGCCGGTGGCGAACACGATGATGTCGAGCGGATAGATCTTCTCGCTGGTGCGGAGGCCCTGCGCGACGATCTCCTGGATCGGCGTTTCGCGCAGGTCGACCAGCACCACGTTGTCGCGGTTGTAGGTCTCGAAGTAACCGGCGTCCAGCGGCAGCCGCTTGGTCGCGATCGGGTAGCCCTGGGGAATCAGCTTGCGCGCCACCGCGGGGTCACGCACCGCCTCGCGGATCTTCTGGCGCACGAAGTCGGCGGCGGTCGCGTTCGCCGCCTCGTCGACCAGCAGGTCCTTGTAGCTGCCGAACATCCACTCGAAGCCGCCCTTCTGCCAGTTGGCCTCGTACTGCCGCTGGCGCTCCTCGGCGTCGACGTCGAAGGCACCGACGCTGCTGAAGTCGTACGGTTGGCCGATCGAGCTCCACTTGCAGGTTTCGCGGATCTGCCGGATATCGCGCCGCAGCCGGGCCTGCTCCTCCGGACTGAGGTCGCGATTGCCGTTCGGTACGCTGAACTGCGGCGTGCGCTGGAACACCGTCAGGTGAGCCGCCTGCCGGGCGATGATGGGGATGGCCTGGATCGCGCTCGACCCGGTGCCGATCACGCCCACGCGCTTGCCGCTGAAGTCCACGCCCGCGTGCGGCCAGGCGCCGGTGTGGTGCTGCTCGCCCTCGAAGCTGTCCCTGCCGGGGATCGCGGGCACCTGGGCCGACGACAGGCAGCCCACGGCCGTGATCAGGTAGCCCGCCTCGACCCGTTCGCCGATCTCGGTCTCGACCGTCCACAGCGCGCGCTGCTCGTCGTAGGTGGCGCCCGTCACCGCGGTGTCGAAATCGAAGGCCGGCTTCAGGTCGAGCTTGTCGGCCACGTACTCCAGGTAGCGGAGGATCTCGGCCTGCCCGGGGAAGCGCCGGCTCCATTGCCAGCCCTGCACGAGCTCGTCGGAGAAGGAGTACGAGTAGACCCACGACTCGGAGTCCGAACCGGCCCCCGGATAGCGATTCCAGTACCAGGTGCCGCCGACCCCGCCGCCGCGCTCGAAGGCGCGCAGCGACAGCCCCATCTCGCGCAGCCGGTGCACCATGTAGAGGCCGGCGAAGCCGGCCCCGATGACCACTGCGTCCACCCGGGCAGCCCGGCTGCCGCGCTCCTCTTTCACCGACATGGCAAGGGGCTCCTTCGGCATCACGCTGCTCGTCTCGTCGCGCCGGCTGGTCAGTCGATCAGCCTCAGGGCCCGGGCGGCATTGATGGCCTGCAAGCGGTTGCCGACGCCGAGCTTCGAGTAGATGTTCTTCAGGTGAAACTTGACCGTGTTCTCCGAGACGAACAGCCGACCGGCGATCTCGCGGTTGGAGATGCCGTTGAAGAGCGACTGCAGCATCTCCTT
>NZ_AZND01000397.1:0-2296 GCF_000576205.1 Methylibium sp. T29
CCGAGCGCACCCGCCACGGCGCGGTGTGGTTCGATCTGCTGGCCGAGCTGGCGCGGCCGGCGGCCCCGGTCACTCCGGCAGCCGACGAAGCAGTCTCTCCCGCGCTGCCGGCGTTGGCGTCGCAGCGCCTGCAGGCCTGGCACGCGCAGGCGCTGCGCGACGCGAAGCGCTTCGACACCCTGAGCGACGAGGCGCGTCACCGCCTGCGCAAGCGTCTGAAGCGGCTGCGCTACACCATCGAGTTCACCGCCGGCCTGTTCCAGCGCCGCGCCGTCGAACGCTACCTCGATGCCCTGCGCGAGGCGCAGGAACACCTGGGCGAGTTCAACGACGTGTGCGTGGCGCTGGCGGCCTACCGGCCGCTGGTGCCGCAGCAGCCGCAGACCTGGTTCGCTCTCGGCTGGCTCGCAGCGCGGCGCGAGGCGACGCTGGCCGCCTGCAGCCGGTCGCTGAAGCGCCTGCGCAAGGCGCGGCCGTTCTGGCCCGACTGAGCGAGGTTCACGTGGCCGTCGGCGCGACCGATCGCGCCAGCGCCTCGGCGAGCGTGGGCGCGATGCGCTCCTCGCCGATCAGCGCCGTGAAGCCGCTGCGCTGCAGCAGCGAGCGCGGCTGCTCGTTCAGCTCGCACAGCCGCAGTCCCACGCCCTGGCGCTGCAGCGTGCGGTAGAGCTGGGTGAGGGCGTCGACACCGCTGGCGTCGATCGAGATCAGACGCTGCGCCTCGAGCACCAGCACGCGCGTGCCGGCCGGCAGGCGCGCCGGCACCGCCTCGAGCTTGGCCACCGCGCCGAAGAACAGTGCGCCGTAGAGCCGCTCGACCACCACGCCCGGCGGCGTCTCGGCCGGGGCCGCCAGCGGTTCGATGCGGAACAGCGTGCTCATGCGGTAGATGAAGAACGCGCAGGCCATCACCAGGCCCACCTGCACCGCCACCGACAGGTCGAAGATCACCGTCAGCAGGAAGGTGCCGACCAGGATGATGCGGTAGGGCAGGCTGAAGTGCCGCAGCCGTGCGAACTCGTGCCATTCGCCCATGTTCCAGGCCACGAACAGCAGGATGCCGGCCAGCGCCGCCAGCGGCACGTGCTCGGCCAGCGGCGCCGCCACCAGCACCACCACGAGCAGCGTGACCGCATGCACGATGCCGGCGACCGGGCTCGTTGCGCCGGCCCGCACATTGGTGACCGTGCGCGCGATCGTGCCGGTGGTCGGGATGCCGCCGAAGAACGGCGTCACCACGTTGGCGATGCCCTGCGCCATCAGCTCCTGGTTCGGGTCGTGCTTCGGCACGGTGCCCACGTTGTCGGCCACGCGCGCGCACAGCAGCGACTCCACCGCGCCCAGCATCGCGATCGTCAGCGTCGGGATGAACAGCTCCTTCGCGCTGCGCCAGCTGAGCTCGGGCCACACGAAGGCCGGCAGCGCCTGCGGGATGCCGCCGAAGCGCGAGCCGATGGTCTCGACCGGCAGGTGCAGCAGTGCGGTGGCCGTGGTCGCCAGCACCAGCACCACCATCGGCGCGGGCATGCGCGAGGCGCTGCGCAGCGTGGTGTGCTCGACCACGGTGTGGTGCTTCTGCAGCCGCGGCCACGCGAACAGCAGCGCCAGCGACAGCAGGCCGATCGCGAAGGCCATCGGGTTGAAGCTGTCGGCGTGCTCGAGCAGCACGCCGATCTGCGTGAAGAAGTCGGCCGGCAGCTTGGGCGTGACCAGGCCGAACAGGTCCTTGAGCTGCGACAGCGCCACCAGCACCGCGATGCCGTTGGTGAAGCCGATCACGATGGTGATCGGCACGTAGCGCACCAGGCCGCCGAGCCGGAACAGCCCGAGCGCGAACAGCATCGCGCCCGCCAGCACCGTGGCGATCAGCAGGTTGGCCAGGCCGTAGCGCTCGACGATGCCGTAGACGATGACGATGAAGGCGCCTGCCGGCCCGGCGATCTGCACACTGGAGCCACCGAGCGCCGACACCAGGAAGCCGCCGATGATCGCGGTGAAGATGCCCTGCTCGGGCTTGACGCCGCTGGCGATCGCGAAGGCCATCGCCAGCGGCAGTGCGATCACGCCGACCGTCAGGCCGGCGCCGGCGTCGGCTGCGAAGCGGCCGCGGTCGTAGGTCTTCAGCGCATCGAGCAGGCGCGGGCGGAAGCGGTGCAATTGCATGGAGCAGGTCCTCGGGCGTCAGGGGCGGGCGGCAGCGCGGCGGAAGGCCGGGCTGCCGGAGGACCGCAGTGGTGCAGGCGGGCGATGAAGCGACGGCGGCGCGACGGCCCCCAGGTCCGCGTCTCGGCACGGG
>NZ_AZND01000398.1:0-2282 GCF_000576205.1 Methylibium sp. T29
CCGCGGCCACGGCTTCGGCCAATGCCGGCACGAACGCGGGCGCCGCCCCCGTGCCGGTCGTCACCCGGCTGCCGGGGCCGGTGCCGCAGAAGGACAACCCGGCCTACGGCGCGCTCGACAACATGGCCGTCGCGGCCTTCGTGCTGGGGGTGATCCTGCTGATCTCCAAGTACGGCCGTGGCTTCGTCGCCAACATCTCGGTGCTGCTGGGCATCGTGGCGGGCTGCGTGGTGGCCGTGGCGATGGGCAAGATGGGGTTCGACAAGGTGGCCAAGGCGCACTGGTTCGACGTGGTCACGCCGTTCGCCTTCGGCCCGCCGGTGTTCGACCCGGTGCTGATCGCGACGATGACGCTGGTGATGGTGGTCGTGATGATCGAATCGACCGGCATGTTCCTCGCGCTGTCCGACCTGACCGGCAAGCCGATCGACCAGCGCGAGCTGACGGCCGGGTTGCGCACCGACGGGCTGGGCACGTTGATCGGCGGCGTGTTCAACACCTTCCCCTACACCAGCTTCTCGCAGAACGTGGGGCTGGTAGGTGTGACCGGGGTGCGCAGCCGCTACGTGTGCGTGGCGGCGGGGCTGATCATGATCGTGCTGGGCCTGCTGCCGAAGATGGCGGCGCTGGTCGAGTCGGTGCCGACCTTCGTGCTGGGCGGCGCCGGGCTGGTGATGTTCGGCATGGTGGCCGCCACCGGCATCCGCATCCTCGCCGCGGTGGACTACAAGACTCATCGCCACAACCTCTACATCGTGGCCATCTCCATCGGCTTCGGCATGCTGCCGCTGGTGGCGCCGCGCTGGACGCAGCAGATGCACCACGGCCTGCACCCGCTGCTGGAGTCCGGCATCCTGCTGGCGGCGCTGAGCGCGGTGCTGCTGAACCTGTACTTCAACGGTGCCAAGGGCGGGGCGGCGGATGCGGTCGAGGCGGCGAAGCTGGCCGAGGCGCATTGATTTTCTGGGGGGTGGTGTGTGGTGCGGCAGGCGGTGTGTGCCGAGGGCTCGGGCGGGGGCGGTCGGCGCTGCGCGCCGACGCCACTGCGGTGCTCGCGGCGGGGTGGCGTCGCGGAACTCGCTGCGCTCACTGCGTTCGCTGCGCTCGGACAGCCGCGACGGATCAGTTCACGAGGCGCGCTGCGCGCGCCCACCCCGACGCTGCGCGCCTCGTCGCCCCCGACCTCACCCCCGGCACACACCGCCTGCCGCACCCGTCAAGCTCGTGGTGCTCCACCGGCCCCAACCGCCTCTGTCGACCCCTCGTCTGCCGCCCGTCTCGACGCATGAACGTCTCGCAATCCCTCCAAGCGCCGCCACCATGCCCACGCTGCTGATCCACAACGCCCGCCTCGTCGTCACGATGGACGAGCAGCGCCGCGAGATCTCCGACGGCAGCGTGTTCATCCGCGACCACGTGATCGAGGCCGTGGGCCCGGCCCCCGAACTGCCGGTCACCGCCGACGCGGTGATCGACGCGCGCGAGCACGTCGTCCTGCCCGGGCTGATCAACACCCACCACCACATGACCCAGTCGCTGACGCGCGTGATCGCGCAGGACTGCGAGCTGTTCGACTGGCTGGGCACGCTCTACCCGATCTGGGCCGGGCTCACGCCCGAGATGGTGCGGGTGTCGACGCAGACCGCGATGGCCGAGCTGCTGCTGGCGGGCTGCACGACCAGCAGCGACCATCTCTATCTCTATCCCAACGGGGTGACGCTCGACGACAGCATCGAGGCGGCCACGGAGATCGGCATGCGCTTCCACGCGGCGCGCGGCTCGATGAGCGTGGGCCAGAGCCAGGGCGGCCTGCCACCCGACCACGTGGTGGAGGCCGAGCCGGCGATCCTGAAGGAGACGCAGCGGCTGATCGAGCGCTGGCACGACCCGGCGCGCTTCGCGATGCGGCGCATCGTCGTTGCGCCGTGCTCGCCGTTCTCGGTGAGCCGCACGCTGATGCGCGAGTCGGCGGCGCTGGCACGCAGCTTCGGTGTCTCGCTTCACACTCACCTGGCCGAGAACGACAAGGACATCGACTACTCGCGCCAGAAGTTCGGCATGACGCCGGCCGAGTACGCCGAGGACCTGGCTGGGTCGGCCGCGACGTGTGGCATGCGCACTGCGTCAAGCTCGACGCGCCGGGCATCGGCCTGTTCGCGCGCACCGGCACCGGCGTGGCGCACTGCCCCTGCTCGAACATGCGGCTGGCCTCCGGCATCGCACCGGTGCGCGCGATGCGCGACGCCGGCGTGCCGGTGGGCCTGGGCGTGGATGGCTCGGCC
>NZ_AZND01000399.1:0-2269 GCF_000576205.1 Methylibium sp. T29
GCCGGCCGCGCTGCCCTCCCCGCCCGCCGGCCCCGCGCCGTTCTTTGTCCCCCGCCCAGTCCGCCTTTCCCTCTCCTGCCCCGTCAGCCGCGAGCGCCCGCCATGTCCCAGACCCTGCACCCCATGCTCAACACCGCCGTCAAGGCTGCACGCACCGCGGGGGCGCTGATCAACCGGGCCTCGCTGGACATCGAGCGCGTGACGGTGACGGCCAAGTCGCACAACGACTTCGTGACCGAGGTGGACCAGGCGGCCGAGGCGGCGATCATCGAGACGCTGCTCGGCGCCTACCCCGGCCACGGCATCCTCGCCGAGGAGACCGGGCGGACCCACGGCGCGAAGGACAGCGACTACCTCTGGATCATCGATCCGCTCGACGGCACCACCAACTTCATTCACGGCTTCCCGGTCTACGCGGTCTCGATCGCACTCGCCTTCCGCGGCCAGATCCAGCAGGCGGTGGTCTACGATCCCTCACGCAACGACCTGTTCTACGCCTCCAAGGGACGCGGCGCCTTCCTCAACGACAAGCGCCTGCGCGTCAGCAAGCGCAGCCGCCTGCTGGAGTCGCTGATCGGCACCGGCTTCCCGTTCCGCAAGGGCGACAACTTCAAGCGTTACTTGAAGATGTTCGAGGAGGTCATGCAGCACTGCGCCGGCCTGCGCCGCCCGGGTGCCGCCGCACTGGACCTGTGCTACGTGGCCGCGGGCTGGTACGACGGCTTCTTCGAGACCGGGCTGAACCCCTGGGACATCGCGGCCGGCTCGCTGATCATCACCGAGGCCGGCGGCCTGATCGGCAATTTCACCGGCGAGTCCGACTTCCTCTACCAGCGCGAGATCGTCGCGGGCAACCCGAAGATCTATGCGCAGCTGGTGAGCATCCTCGCGCCCTACACGCGCATCATCAAGGACGACGACGCGGGCGCCACGGCCCCCGCTGCGGCGCCCGCAGCGGCGGCGCCGGACGCGACCGCCGCCTTCGTCGCGAGCGTCGAGGCCGATACACCGCCCGCCGCCACCGCGAAGAAGCCGCCGGTGCGCATCCGCAAGACCGACCTCGCCAAGGCCAAGGACAACGACGCCCCGTTCTGAGTCTTCGACGTTGCGTCGCCCCGTCCGCGAGCCCGCATGAGTGCCGACCCCGCCCGCGCCGAGTCCGGTCACACCCCCATGATGCAGCAGTACCTGCGCATCAAGGCCGAGCATCCCGACACGCTCGTGCTCTACCGCATGGGCGATTTCTACGAGCTGTTCTTCGAGGACGCCCGCAAGGCGCACCGCCTGCTCGACATCACGCTCACCAGCCGCGGCCAGAGCGCCGGCGAGCCCGTCGTGATGGCCGGCGTGCCGGTGCACGCGCTCGAGAACTATCTCGGCAAGCTCGTCAAGCTTGGCGAGTCGGTCGCGATCGCCGAGCAGGTGGGCGACGTGGCGACTGCCAAGGGGCCGGTCGAGCGCAAGGTGGTGCGCGTCGTCACGCCGGGCACCGTGACCGACACCGAGCTGCTGTCGGAGCGCGTCGACACCCTGCTGCTGGCGGTGACGCGCGAGCGTGCGAGTTACGGCCTGGCCTGGCTGGGCCTGAGCAGCGGCACGCTGGGTCTCAGCGAATGCGGCGAGCGCGAACTCGCGGGCTGGCTGGCGCGCCTGGGCCCGGCCGAGGTGCTGGTCGACGACCGCGACGACGCGGCGCTGACGGCCGCGCTGTCCACTACTCGCACGGCGCTCACGCGGCGACCCGCGTGGCAGTTCGACACGGCGCTGGGCCGGCGCAAGCTGTGCGAACAACTGCGCGTTGCCAGTCTCGCCGGCTTCAATGCCGAGGACGTGTCCGCAGCCCACGCCGCCGCCGCGGCGCTGCTCAGCTACGCCGAGCACACCCAGGGCCGGGCGCTGGCCCATGTGGGTTCGCTGGCGGTGGAGCGCGCGAGCGATCTGCTGGAACTGCCGCCGGCCACGCACCGCAACCTCGAGCTGACGCAGACGCTGCGCGGCGAGGACGCGCCGACGCTGCTGTCGCTGCTCGACGTGTGTCGCACCGGCATGGGCTCGCGCGCCTTGCGCCACTGGCTCACGCACCCGGCGCGCGTGCGCACGGCGGCCCGCGCGCGCCATGAAGCGATCGGCGCGCTGATGGAACGTGGCGGCGAGGTGTTGCGCGAGGCGCTGCGCGGCGTCAGCGACGTCGAGCGCATCACCGCGCGCATCGCGCTGCGCCAGGTGCGTCCGCGCGACTGACCGGACTGCGCGCACGCTGCTGGCGCTG
>NZ_AZND01000400.1:0-2239 GCF_000576205.1 Methylibium sp. T29
GTTGTCCTTCTCGATCGGCTTCGCCTCGTCGCCGGCGGGCCGACGCTGCGGCTCCGGCCGGCGTGCGGCCTCGGCGCGCGACTCGGGCGGGTTCGCCTTCGCAGGGGCCGGTGGCGCGGCGAAGGCGTTGTGACCGTTCTGTCCGTGGCCCGACACGAAGCGCTGCCGCTCCCCGAGCAGGCCGGCGAACGAAGAAGAGGCCGGGGAGTTGCCGCGGTCGGCCGCCGGTTCGGCCGCGAAGGCGGTCGGGGCGTTGGCGGCAGCGCGCTGCTGGACGGACAGGTTCATGCTCATGGTGGGCAGGTACCGGCTCAGACGGCGCCCAGCGCCGCGCCGGGTGCCGTGCCTGCCAGTCGCAGCCATGCGGCACGCGAGGCCAGTTCGTCGGTTGCCTTCTGATCGCTGCGGTCCTGGGTGCGAACGGCCTCGGCGATGCGCCGCTCGATCAGCTTGCGCACCGAAGCCACACGCAGTTCGGCGCTCAGCAGCGCGGCTTTGGCCGTCTCGCCGCGCTCGATGGCCTGCGCAAGCAGGCGCTGCTGCTGCGACACCGCCTCGTCCAGCCGGACCATGAAGCCCTGGTAGCACTGCAGCAGCTCGATCGCGCCGGCGCGCTGGAACTGCGTGCCGAAGCGTTGCGCGTACTCCTGGCGGTACTCGGCCAGCTGGGTGGCCTGGGCCTGGGCCGCCGCCACGGCGTTCAGCGCATTGCGGTGGACGCCCAGCGCGGCATCGCGCGCGACCGTGGTCTGTTCGAGCAGGGTGTTCAGGGGCTGGAGGGCGCTCATGGAGTCTTTCCGGGGGAGAACGGTCGGTCTGTCGATCGGGGATCAGAGGCCGGTCAGCTGGCGCAGCTGGCGCACGCTGTCGGTCAGGCGGGAGGCGTCGTGCATGTCCTGCTGCAGCAGGGCGCGCATCGCGTCGTGCTGCTTGACCGCGAGGTCGAGTTCGGCATCGTGGCCGGGCGCATACGCGCCCAGCGCGATGAGGTCACGAGCCTTCTGGTAGCGCGACCACAGCTGGCGCAGGCGGCGCGCCGCCTGCAGGTGTTCGGGTCGTGCCACGTTGTGCATCACGCGCGAGGCCGAGCGTTCGATGTCGATCGCCGGGTAATGGCCGCTCTCGGCCAGGTCGCGCGACAGCACGATGTGGCCGTCGAGGATGGCGCGCGCCGCATCGGCGATCGGGTCCTGCTGGTCGTCGCCTTCGCTGAGCACCGTGTAGAACGCGGTGATCGAGCCGCAGCCGTTGAGGCCGTTGCCGCTGCGCTCGACCAGTTGCGGCAGCTTCGCGAAGCAGCTCGGCGGGTAGCCCTTGGTGGCTGGCGGCTCGCCGATCGCCAGCGCGATCTCGCGCTGCGCCATCGCATAGCGGGTCAGGCTGTCCATCAGCAGCAGCACGTGCTGGCCGCGGTCGCGGAAGTGCTCGGCGATCGCGGTGGCGTAGGCAGCCCCCTGCATGCGCGTCAGCGGCGGCGAGTCGGCCGGCGCCGCCACGACGATGGAGCGCTTCAGGCCCTCCTCGCCGAGGATGTCCTCGATGAATTCCTTGACCTCGCGGCCGCGCTCGCCGATCAGGCCGACGACGATGACGTCGGCCGCAGTGTACTTGGCCATCATGCCCAGCAGCACCGACTTGCCGACGCCGGAGCCGGCGAACAGCCCGATGCGCTGGCCGCGGCCGACGGTGAGCATGGCGTTGATCGCGCGCACGCCGGTGTCCAGCGGCTCGCGCACCGGGTCGCGCTCCATCGCGTTGATGGGGCGCCGCACCAGCGGCTCGTTGCGCACGGCGCCGATCGGGCCGAGCCGGTCGAGCGGCATGCCCAGCGGGTCGATCACGCGGCCCAGCAGGCCGTCGCCGATCGGCAGGTGTCGGGTGCGGTCCTCGCTGCGACGCCACGGGTGATGCGCCTCGCCGAGCACCGGCGCCACGCTCGGGGTCGAGCGCGGGACCACCCGCGCGCCGCTGGCCAGGCCATGCAGTTCGCCGGTGGGCATCAGGTAGGCACGGTCGGCGGCAAAGCCGACCACCTCGGCCAGCACGGGCGGCTGGCCGTCCATGCGCACCTCGCAGACCGAGCCGACCGGCACGCGGATGCCAGCGGCCTCGAGCACCAGCCCGGCCACGCGCACCAGCGTGCCCTGCGCCTCCAGCGGCACCGGGCCGAGGGCATGCGCCTTCAGATCGTCCATGTAGCGCTGCCACGACGCCGGCAGCGCGGCGAGCGGCGCCGCAG
>NZ_AZND01000401.1:0-2221 GCF_000576205.1 Methylibium sp. T29
ACCGCGCCGCCGAGGCCCTGCGGGCGCGTGGCACGCGCGTGCTGGCGACGCTGTTCGACAACGGCATCGCTTGGCTCGTGGCCGATGCGGGCGCGGCACGGGCCGGGGTGGTGCATGTGCCCTTGCCCGGCTTCTTCACGCGCGGGCAGCTGCAGCATGCGCTGGCCGCGGCCGGCGTCGATACCCTGTGGACGTTTCCGGCGGCTGCCGCCGGCTTTCCCGGTGCGCCGTCCGAGCCGCTCCGCTTCGACCCCGGAGCGGAGCCGATCAGCGCGCTGCGCCTCCCGGCGGTGCCGGTCGCGATGCCGGCCGGGACCGCCAAGGTCACCTTCACCTCCGGCACCACCGGCACACCGAAGGGCGTCTGCCTGGGGCAGGCAGCGATGGACCGGGTGGCGCAGGCGATCGGCGAGGCCACGGCCGCGCTGGACATCACCCGCCATCTCAGCGTGCTGCCGTTCGCGGTGCTGCTGGAGAACATCGCCGGCGTGCTGGCGCCGCGCCGGCGCCAGGCCACCTGCATCGCGGTGCCGCTGGCCAGCGTCGGGCTGCACGGTTCGTCGCGCTTCGATCCGGCGCAGCTGCAGGCCGCGGTCGAGTCCTGGCAGCCGCACAGCCTGATCCTGCTGCCGCAGATGCTGCGGGCGTGGACGATGTGGCTGCGGGCCACCGGTCGCCGGGCACCGGCATCGCTGCGGCTGGTGGCCGTGGGCGGTGCCGCGGTCGGTGCGCCGCTGCTGCAGTCGGCACGTGAGCTCGGCATCCCGGCCTACGAAGCTACGGCCTGTCGGAAGGGGCGTCGGTGCAGACGCTGAACCTGCCCGGCGCCGATCGCCCGGGCAGCACCGGCCGACCGCTGCCGCACGCGCGCCTGCGCATCGCCGCCGACGGCGAGATCGAGGTGACGGGAAGCGCGTTCCTCGGCTACCTCGGCAGCGAGGCGCCACCGCCGGACTGGTGGCCGAGCGGCGACCTCGGCACGATCGACGCCCAGGGCTTCCTGCACGTGCAGGGCCGCAAGAAGCAGGTGCTGATCACGGCCTATGGCCGCAACGTGTCGCCCGAATGGGTCGAGACGGCGCTGCAGAGTGCCGCGGTGGGCGGCCTGCCGCCGATCGCCCAGGCGGTGGTGTTCGGCGATGGCCGGCCGGCACTGTCGGCGGTGCTGTGGCCGTTGCGCGCGGACCTGCCCGACGCCGTGCTGCAGGCAGCCGTCGATGCGGCCAACGCCGGGCTGCCCGACTACGCGCGGGTGCGCCGCTGGGTCCGCGCCCGCGCGGCCTTCGACACCGACACCGGACTCGCCACCGCGAACGGCCGGCCGCAACGTGCCGCCATCGAGCAATTGCACCGCGATGCGCTGGTGGCCGATCCGCTCCCTTCGACCTTCATCACGGAACCGATCTCTCCATGAGCTTTCACGCCCGACTCCTGCGCGACACCGCCGCCGAACGCGGCGAGCTGGTCGCCATTCCCATCATCCAGGGCTGCCTGCGCGGCGAGGTCTCGCGCGACAGCTACCTGGCCTTCCTGACCCAGGCCTACCACCACGTGCGCCACACCGTGCCGCTGCTGCAGGCCTGCCGCGAGCGCGTGGGCTCCTCGCGGCCGGCGTGGCTGACCGACGCGCTGGACGAGTACGTGGAGGAAGAGCGCGGTCACGACGAATGGATCCTCGACGACATCGCGGCCTGCGGCGGCGACAAGGAGGCTGTGCGCCACGGCACGCCGGGCCATGCGACCGAGGTGATGGTGGCCTATGCCTACGACACCATCGCGCGCGGCAACCCGCTGGGCTTCTTCGGCATGGTGCATGTGCTCGAGGGCACCAGCGTGTCTCTGGCGCTGATGGCGGCCGATCGCATCCAGGTGAACCTGCGCCTGCCTGACGCCGCCTTCAGCTACCTGCGTTCGCACGGCACTCTCGACCAGGAGCACACCGCGCATTTCGAGCTGCTGATGGACCGGCTGGACGACCGCGCCGACCAGGACGCCATCGTGCATGCCGCCCGCGCCTTCTACCGCCTCTACGGGGACGTGTTCCGCAGCCTGCCACTGCCCCGGATCGTGGCGTCGGGGGTCCAGCCCACCGCGCAGGCCGCATGATGGGCCTCGACCTGAAGCATTGCAGCGTGGTGCTCACCGGCGCCTCGGGCGGCATCGGCGCGGCCGTGGCGCGCGCCCTGTCCGGAGCCGGTGCGCGGCTGCTGCTCGTCGGCCG
>NZ_AZND01000402.1:0-2201 GCF_000576205.1 Methylibium sp. T29
GCCGCGCCGGCGTGTCGCCGCTGGCCGCGCTGCACGAGCGCGTGTTTGCGTGGATGACGCTGGGCGACGAGCGCAACCTCGTCGCCACCTACGTGGCCGGCAGCTGCCGCCACGAACGCGGCTGAACGCGGGCGCGGCGCCTGCGTCGACGTTGGGCGGCCCGTTCCGGCGTGGGATTCAACATGGTGCACAAACTGGTATACAAAAAGGATGATGCCTCTTTTGGTGGCATCGGGGCCGGCGGAGCGGCCTTTCCTTCTGGTACGGAAGTTGCGCAAGGACGGAGCGAGTCCGGAAGTCGCGCCGCGTTGGGCGGAGAGCGACCGAGGCTGCTCCGCACACCGACGCCCCACCACTCCTCCGAAGGACCATGATGAACCCGACCTGCAAGACCGCCCTGGCGCTCGCGCTCGCCGCCACGAGCCTCACGAGCCTCGCCGCCGACTGGAGCGACACCGCGATCAGCGTGCGCTACGGCACCCAGTTCGCCGAGCCCTACAACAACAACCCGGACGGTTCGCGCAACGACATCACCAAGACGATCGTCGGCCTCACGCACGTGAGCGGCTACAAGTACGGCGTGAACTTCTTCAATGCCGACCTGCTGCTCTCGGACCGCAATGACCCGGGCGACGGCACGCCCGGCGCCTCCGGCGCTCAGGAGGTCTACATCGTCTACCGCCACCTGCTCGACATCGGCAAGGTGGCCGGCAAGGACCTCAAGGTCGGCCCGGTGCGCGGCTTCGGCTTCACCGCCGGCTTCGACTGGAATACCAAGAACGACGGCTACGCCTCGAAGAAGCGCATGTTCGTGTTCGGCCCGACCGTGATGTTCGACGTGCCGGGCTTCGCCAACCTCTCGCTGCTGGCCTTCAAGGAAAGCAACTCGCCCAAGGGCATCGCCGACCGCTACACCTACGACACCCACCCGGCGCTGGCGGCGGAGTGGGGCATCCCGATCGGCAGCCTGCCGCTGGCCTTCGAGGGCTATGCGCTCTACATCGGCGACAAGGGCACCAACGAGTTCGGCGGTCCGACCAAGCCCGAGACCCACGTCGACATGAAGCTGATGCTCGACGTCGGCCTGCTGGCCGGCGCTCCCAAGGGCGCCTTCAAGGTCGGCATCGCCTACGAGTACTGGAAGAACAAGTTCGGCAACCCGACCGAGACCCCGGGGGCCGGCGAGGGAGCGACCGCGCGCACGCCGATGATCCGCGCCGAGTACCACTTCTGAGCGTCGCCGCATTCGCTCCCCCGTCCATGCTCCGCCTCGAACTCCTCGGCATCACCAAGCAGTACCCGTCGGTCCGCGCGAACGACGGCGTGAACCTGCGTGTGGCGCCGGGGCAGATCCACGCGGTGCTGGGCGAGAACGGGGCGGGCAAGTCCACGCTGATGAAGATCATCTACGGCGCGGTGCGGCCCGACGCCGGCGAGATGATCTGGGACGGCCGTCAGGTGCAGATCGCGAGCCCGGCGCAGGCGCGCCAGCTCGGGATCAGCATGGTCTACCAGCACTTCAGCCTGTTCGACACGCTGACCGCCGCCGAGAACGTGTGGCTGGGCCTCGACAAGAGCCTGACGCTGGCCGAGGTGACGGCGCGCATCGTGCAGGTCTCCAAGGTCTACGGTCTCGAGGTCGACCCGCAGCGGCCGGTGCACTCGCTGTCGGTCGGCGAGCGCCAGCGCGTCGAGATCGTGCGCGCGCTGCTCACCGACCCCAAGCTGCTGATCCTCGACGAGCCGACCTCGGTGCTGACGCCGCAGGCCGTCGAGACCCTGTTCGTCACGCTGCGCCAGCTGGCCGAGCGCGGCTGCTCCATCCTCTACATCAGCCACAAGCTCGACGAGATCCGCGCGCTGTGTCACCACTGCACGGTGCTGCGCGGCGGCAAGGTCACCGGCGAGGTCGATCCGCGCACCGTCGGCAATGCCGACCTCTCGCGGCTGATGATCGGCGCCGAGCCGCCGAAGCTGCAGCACATCCAGGCGCGCCTCGGCGACGTGGCGCTGCAGGTGAGCGGCCTGACACTCGCGAAGCAGTCGCCGTTCGGCACCGACCTGAAGGACATCGGCTTCGAGGTGAGGGCCGGCGAGATCGTCGGCGTGGCTGGCGTCTCCGGCAATGGCCAGCAGGAGCTGATGGCCGCGCTGTCGGGCGAGGACCCGCGCGCGCCGGCCGGCGCGCTGAGCCTGTTCGG
>NZ_AZND01000403.1:0-2199 GCF_000576205.1 Methylibium sp. T29
GTTCTCCGGCTTCTTCGCTGAAGGCGGGCGCATCCCGCCTGGTCACTTTGGTGTGGTAGGTGAGAACGGCCCTGAGTTGGCGTTCGGTGGCCCAGGTGGAATGAACATCCAGCCGAATGGCGGTAGTCGCCAGATCATCGTGCAGGTGCAGGCGGCACCGAACATGAGCCGCGACACGGCCCAGCAACAGGGCGTGGCGATCGGGTCTGGCATCAACCGGACTCTTTCGAGGAACACCTGATGGCCTTCTTCGAAGAGCGGTTCCCTGACTGCTTGTCCTTCGGGGCAATGGGCGGTCCGTCGTTCTCTACTTCAGTGGCTTGGACGACGAACGGATACCGCACGTCGAATCGCAAGTTCCTGTACCCGCTCCATGAGTACGAAGTTGCTCAGAATGTCAAGACCGAAGAGGACTTCGAGACTGTGCGCGCCTTCTTCCTGAACGTCTATGGGCAGTTCGACGGCTTCAGGTTCAAGGATTGGGCTGACTACAAAGTAGTTGGTACGCAGGGGATCATCATCGATGTCTCCGGCGTCAAGCACCTTGGCCGCCGTTACGCATTCGGCGCCAGATCGTTTGATCGGCTGATCTCTAAGCCTGTCGTTGGGACGGTGACTATCACGGGCGGTGGAACGCTTGACTACACCACCGGGATCATCACTGGCGGCTCGCCGACATCCTGGGTTGGCGAGTTCGATGTGCCTGCCGTCTTCACTACAGACCTACTCAGTGCCGCGATCGTCAATCGCAGCGGAGACGGTCAGTTCTTCATGTCGTGGTCGTCGGTGCCGATCAAGGAGTTCAGGGTATGAGAGTCATACCTATCCTTCTTGCGGCAGAGTACGCAAAGGGAAGTCAGACCACATGCGTGTGCTTGCTCATCACCAGGAAGGATGGAGAGTCGGTCCGCTTCACGTCGGTTGATACGTCGGTTGTTGTTGGTGACTCTGGGGGTGTGACCACAGATTCTGGAATCGTCCTTGACGGCATCTATGCTCCTGTCAACGGCCTTGATGTCAAGAACCTCGTCTCGTCCTCCAGCCTCGCGGTGGACAACACCGAAGGCGCCTTGATGGCCGACAGCTCGGCCGCCGATCAAGAGTTCGTCCTTGAGATCATCACCGGCAAGTGGGACCAGGCGTCCTTCGTGCTGTTTGAGTGCAACCCCCTCGACGGTTCTGAAGCCTTCGTGCTCAAGCGTGGATGGACAGGGGAAGCCCAACCCAGCCTCAATACCGGCCTCCACACGCTGGAGTTCCGCAGCCTCAAGCAAGCCCTGCAACAACCTATCGGGAAGGTCGTCACCAAGACCTGTCCGTATGAGCTTGGTTTGGACAACGGCTACACCTCTCATTGCCCGGTCGTCCTTGCTGATTTCACCGAAGCGTGCGAAGTGACTGTGGCCACGTCACGCTACGTCTTCACCATCGACACGGCGATGGATGACGACTGGTCCGGTGATGGCTTCGTTGAATTCCTGACCGGAGAGAACGCGGGCTATCGCTATAAGGTCAAGACGCTGGTTGCTGGTGTTGTGACGCTTGCTCTGCCTGCTCACTTCGCTATCGAAGTCGGCGATACGCTCGATCACGTCGCCGGGTGTCGGAAGAGGTTCGACGAAGACTGCAAGACCAAGTTCGATGCAGCTTTGGACTTCGGTGGAGAGCCCCACGTCCCTGGTCAGGACAAGATCACCGCTGCGGCGGACGCCTCCGCATGAACCGCGCTCAAGTGGTGGCCGCTGCCCGCGGCTGGATTGGCACGCCCTACCAACATCAGCAACGCCTCAAGGGTGTTGCCGTTGACTGCGCTGGCCTGGTGATCGGTGTTGCCAGAGAGCTTGGCATCGTCCCTCCTGAGATGGACGTGACCGGCTACCTCCGACTCCCCGACGGGGCGAGCCTCATCGCCTACTGCGATCAGTTCATGACTCGTGTCCCGTTGATCGAAGCGATGCCGGGTGACGTTCCTGTGGTCTGCCATCCGAGAAGCCCACGCAGGCACGCCGCGCACATGGGCATCTTTGGTGACTATCCCGGTGGCCTCTCGTTGATCCACGCAAACGGAACGAAGGTCGTGGAACACCGTTTCGATGAAGACACCAGAAGCAGGACTCTTCAGGTCTACCGCATGCCGGGGGTCGAGTAATGGCGCGCTTCGTTCTCTCTGCTGCCGCCGCGGCTGTCGCGACGTACTTT
>NZ_AZND01000404.1:0-2185 GCF_000576205.1 Methylibium sp. T29
CGCCGCAGCGCCGGCACGGCCGCCGCGCACGCGGCGGCGGCAGGAGCTGCAGGCAGGCGCGACGTTCCATCAAACGCTCGCCGCGCCGGGCTTGCGCAGGGTGAACTGCACGATGTCGGTGTTGCCGGCCGCGAAGGCCGCCTCGCAGTAGGCGAGGTAGAACTCCCAGATGCGCACGAAGCGCGTGTCGAAGCCGAGTTGGCGCACGCGGGCCTCCTCGCCCATGAAGCCTTCGCGCCAGCGCCGCAGCGTCTCGGCGTAGTCGGGACCGAAGCGGAAGGTCGTCTCCACCTCGAATCCCGCGCGGCGGGCCTCGGCCTCGAAGGCGCCGATGCTCGGCAGCAGCCCGCCGGGGAAGATGTACTGCTGGATGAAGTCGGTGCTCCTCATGTAGCGATCGAACAGGTCGTCGCGGATCGTGATGCTCTGGATGCAGGCCCGACCGCCGGGCCGGAGCTTGTCGGACAGCGTGCGGAAGTAGTCGTCCCAGTAGGCGCGGCCGACCGCCTCGAACATCTCGATCGAGATCACCGCGTCGAACGGACCGTCGGGGATGTCGCGGTAGTCCTGGAAGCGCAGGTCGGCCAGGCTCGTGAGGCCGTGGCGCCGCAGCCGCTGCTGCGCGTAATCGAGCTGCTCGGACGACAGCGTGACGCCGGTCACGTGGGCACCGAAGTCGCGCGCCGCGACCTCGGCCACGCCGCCCCAGCCGCAGCCGATCTCGAGCACGCGCGATCCCGCCGTCACGCCGGCCTCGGTCAGTGCGCGCCGGATCTTGGCGTGCTGGCCCTCGGCCGTGGAGCGTCGCGGATCGCCGTCGAACCAGGCGCTCGAGTAGCTCATCGTCTCGTCGAGCCAGAGCGCATAGAAGCGTTGCCGAGGTCGTAGTGCGCGTGGATGTTCTTCTTGCTGCCACGGCGCGAGTTGCGGTTGAGCAGGTGCCGGACGCGGTACAGCAGCGAGCCCCACCAGCTGCCGTAGACCAGGGTCTCGATCTCCTCGCGATTGGCGACGAACAGCCGCAGCAGTGCCGCCAGGTCGGGCGTGCTCCAGTCGCCGGCGATGTAGCTCTCGGCGAAGCCGATGTCGCCGCTGCGCAGCGCCGCGCCGCAGACGCCCCAGTTGCGCAGCCGGATCGCGGCGCGAACGTCGCCGCCCTCGCGCAGGCCGCCGAAGCGTGCGCTCGTGCCGTCGGGCATCTGCACGTCGAGCTGACCGTGCCGCAGCCGCGTCAGCAGCCGGAACACGGCGCGCGCGGCAGCGGGCGCCGACGGCGGCAGGGTGGCGGGCTCGAGACGCGGCACGGTGCCGCCATGGGTGGTGGTGTTCATCGGTCGTTCAGCGGCTGACGAAGGCGCGGGGCGGGACGGGTTTGCCGAAGAAGGGCACGCGCTTGAGCCACAGCCGCAGCGCCTGCCAGTGGATGCGCGCGATCACGCCGGCGCTCATCAGCGGCATGCGCCAGAAGGCACGCCGCAGGCTCGCCGCGTTCAACGGCACGAGCGCGCCGCTGACGCTGGTCTGCAGCAGGGGCCCCTGGGTGTCGTCGTGCGCGATGCAGGCGACGATGTGCTCGATCGCGTCCGGGTGGGACCGCCGCGCCGCGGGGCTCGGATGCGTGGTGCGCAGGAACCGGAAGCGGTAGCGTCCCTCGATGGCGCAGAACGGCGAGACGTGGAAGACCTTCGCGGCGCTCAGCTCCCGACCCCAGGCCAGGCCGTCGCCGTGCAGCAGGTAGCAGTGGCGCTCGCCGAAGGTGTTGTTCACTTCCGCGACGATCGCGGCGAGCGAGCCGTCCTCGCGGTGCGCGTACCAGAAGCTCACCGGCTTGAACACGTAGCCGAGCACGCGCGGATAGGTCTGCAGCCAGACCTCGCCGCGGGCATCGGCGACGCCTTCGCCGGCCAGCAACTCGTCGAGCCAGGCCAGCGCGTCGGCGCGGCCGTCGCCGTGGTCAGTGTCGTGGAAGCCGATCAGGCCGAAACGGTTGCGCGGCAGAGCGATGCAAGGCGTGCTGCGCAGGCTGCGCATCGGCAGCATCAGGAAGTAGGTGGGGTAGGCGAACGCGTGTCGCGTCGGGCGCAGCCGCGTGTGGCGCACGCTGCCGAAGGCGATCAGCGGTCGTGCGGCGATGCCCATGGCCAGCGGGCCGCTCATGCGGCACGCGGCGCGGCCGCAGCGGCCA
>NZ_AZND01000405.1:0-2156 GCF_000576205.1 Methylibium sp. T29
CTCAGGCCGGCCGCGACGAGCCCGCCCACCGTGCCCTTGGCGACCGAGCGACGCGAAAGCGCGGCGGTTCGAACGGCAGGCACTGGCCGTGCTCGGCGAGCGCCGCCTCCAGCTCGGCGATCGGCGTGCCGGCGCGTGCGCTCACCACCAGCTCGGTGGGTTCGTAGCTGGAGATGCCGGTGAGCCCGGTGGTGTGCAGCGCCTCGCCGTGGCGCGGGCCGCCGTAGAAGGCCTTGGAGCCGTGGCCGGCGATCTCGAGCGGGGTGCCGTCGGCCTGCGCGGCGCGCACGCGCTCGACCAGGGCGCGCAAGGCGGGGTCGTCGTCGGGAGAGGTCATCGTCGTGGCACGGGTTCTCGAACGGATGGGGGGCCGACCGGCGTCAGAACCGCGGCAGGTCGGGGAAGGGCAGCAGGCCCTTCTTCACGTGCATCTTTCCGTACTCGGCGCAGCGGTGCAGCGTGGGGATCACCTTGCCGGGGTTCAGCAGGCCGGCCGCGTCGAAGGCGCGCTTGAGGCCGAGCATCTGCTCGCGCTCGGCCGGCGTGAACTGCACGCACATCGAGGCGAGCTTCTCGACGCCCACGCCGTGCTCGCCGGTCACGGTGCCGCCGAGCATCACGCTGGTCTCCAGGATGTCGGCGCCGAACAGCTCGGCGCGGTGCAGCTGGTCGGGGTCGTTGGCGTCGAACAGGATCAGCGGGTGCAGGTTGCCGTCGCCGGCATGGAACACGTTGCAGCAGCGCAGGCCGTACTTCGTCTCCATCTCGGTGATGCGGGTCAGGATCTCGGCCAGCTTCTTGCGCGGGATGGTCGAGTCCATGCACATGTAGTCGGGGCTGATGCGCCCGCTGGCCGGGAAGGCGTTCATGCGCCCGCTCCAGAACTTCAGGCGCTCGGCCTCGCTGGTGCTGATGTCGAAGCGTGTCGCGCCGGCCCCTTCCATCACCGCCACCATGCGGGCGATCTCCTCCTCCACCTCCTCGGGCGTGCCGTCGCTCTCGCAGATGAGGATGGCGTGGGCGTCGAGGTCGTAGCCGGCGTGCACGAAGTCCTCGACGGCGGCGGTCATCGGCTTGTCCATCATCTCCAGGCCGGCCGGGATGATGCCGGCGCCGATCAGCGCGGCCACCGCGTTGCCGGCCTTGCGCACGTCGTCGAAGCTGGCCAGGATGGCGCGCGCCAGCAGCGGCTTGGGCACCAGCTTCACGGTGACCTCGAGCGTCACCGCCAGCATGCCCTCGGAGCCGATCACCGCCGACAGCAGGTCCAGGCCGGGCGCGTCGAGCGCCTCGGAGCCGAACTCGACCGGCTCGCCCTCGACGGTGTAGCCGCGCACCCGCAGCACGTTGTGGATCGTCAGGCCGTACTTCAGGCAGTGCATGCCGCCGGAGTTCTCGGCCACGTTGCCGCCGATCGTGCAGGCGATCTTGCTGCTTGGGTCGGGCGCGTAGTACAGGCCGTGCGGCGCGGCGGCCTCGCTGATGGCCGCGTTGCGCACGCCCGACTGGACGACGGCGGTGCGGCTGACCGGGTCGACCTTCAGGATGCGGTTGAACTTGGCGAGCGACAGCGTCACGCCGAGTTCGTGCGGCATCGCGCCGCCGGACAGGCCGGTGCCGGCGCCGCGCGCCACCACCGGCACCGCGAGGCGGTGGCAGGCCTTCAGCACCGCGGCGACCTGGGCCTCGGTCTCCGGCAGCGCCACGACCAGCGGCATGGCGCGGTAGGCGGTGAGGCCATCGCACTCGTACGGGACGGTGTCCTCGCGCTGCCACAGCAGCGCATGGGCGGGCAGCAGCGGCGCGAGCGCGGCCACCACTTCGGCCTGGCGGCGGCTGCGTTCTTCGCGGGACGGGGCGGCAGGCAGCGCGGTCGCGGCGAGCGGTGCGTTCATCGAGGTCTCCTGGCGTGGCCGCCGATCCCCACGGATGGCGACGGCCGCACTCAACGTGCGAGCTTAAGCGCTGCCGACCCCGCCGGCCATGCGCTCGGGTTCTGGCGGTTTTGACGCGGACGAGGGCAATGGCGCGCGACGAACGCCGCAGGCCGTTCTCGTCAGTGATCCACCAGCGTGCCCGGCGGTGGCGTGGCGCCGGGGCGGGGCGGGACCTTGGGGCCGGGTCGCTCCGGGGGGCGAGCTCCGGCGGTCGCACGG
>NZ_AZND01000406.1:0-2148 GCF_000576205.1 Methylibium sp. T29
GTCGGCGGCCGAGGCCGACGCCGTGCTGGCCGCCGCGCGCGCCGCCGGCATGGTGGAGGCAGCGCTGCAACTGCGCACCGTGGGCGCCCGCGCGCACGGTGCGTCGATCGAAGTTCGCCCCCCGCCCCGATGAAGACCGACGTTCTCCCCGACCCCGACGAAGACGACCTGAAAGCGACTGCGATGGACCGCCCCTACATCCTCCACATGATCACGCCGGGCAAGCAGATGAGCCCGTTCGACATCAACATGGCCGCCGACGCCGGCTACCAGCTGCTGCCGACCTACAGCGAGGTCACGCTCGACGGCGTGACCGGCCTGACGCAGGACGCGATCTTCTCGCGCGGCCCCAAGGGCGTGGCGCGCACCGGCCTCTTCATCGGCGGGCGCGACGTGCTGCTGGCCGCCGACATGCTGGACGCGGCGCGCAAGGCGATGGTCAAGCCCTTCGTGGTGTCGGTGATGGCCGACCCGAGCGGCTCCTACACCACCGCCGCCGCGCTGGTGGCCTGCGTGGAAGGCCAGCTGCGCAAGGTGCACGGCACCGACCTGGCCGGCAAGCGCGTGGTCATCCTCGGTGGCGGCGGCACGGTGGGCCGCATCGCCGGCGTGCTGGCGCAGCAGCTCGGCGCCGACGTGCGGCTGTCCAGCCGCGGCGGCGTGGAGGCGGCGCAGCGCGCCGCCGACGAGACCAACGTGCGCTTCGGCAGCGCGATGAGCGGCGTGTCGGGCAAGGGCGTGGACGCCATCCGCGCGTCGATCGCCGACGCCGACGTGGTGCTGGGCACCGCGGCGGCCGGCGTGCAGGTGATCAGCGAGGCCGACCGCGCGGTGGCCACGCGGCTGCTGGTGGCGGCCGACGTGAACGCGGTGCCGCCGGAGGCATCGCCGGCGTGGGCGTGATGGACAGCGGCAAGCTGCTACCCGGCAGCCGCGCGGTGGGCATCGGCGCGCTGGCGATCGGCAACGTGAAGTACCAGGTGCAGCACCGCCTGCTGGTGCGCATGCGCGGCGCGGAGAAGCCGGTCTACCTGAGCTTCCCCGAGGCGCTGGCGGTGGCGCGCGAAGTGCTCGCCGAGACGTGACCCACCTCCGAAGCGCAGGAATGACCCATCCCCGAAGCGCCTGCGGCGCCTCCCGCTCGAGGGGGCGACGCTGGTGGACCGGCAGAGCCGGATCCACGGCGTCTGCGCGCCAGAGCTGCGGCCGGGTGCACGATCGGCGCGTGGGGTCCTGAGATGTCTGCTGCTTCGACGGGCCGCGCGACGCTGGTGGTCGCGGGGCTGTCCGCACGGTGGATGGCGGAGGCGGCGGCGCGTGACGGTTACGACGTGATCGCGCTCGATGTCTTCGGCGACGTGGATACACGGCGCGCCGCGCGGCACTGGGAGTCGATCGGGCGCGACGGCGCACAACTCGGGATCGACCGCAGCGCACGCTCGCGGCCTTGCGCGCGGCAGCCGCCGATCCGCAGGTGCTGGGCTGGGTCGCGGGCAGCGGCTTCGAGGGTCAGCCCGAGCTGCTGGGCCGCGGCGCGCAGGCGCTGCCGCTGATCGGCACGCCAGCCGAGACGGTGCTGCGCGTGCGCGACCCGGCCGGCTTCTTCGGCATGCTCGACTGGCTGGGCCTGCCGCACCCCGAGGTGCAGTTCGACGCCCCGATCCGCCGTCGGGCTGGCTGCGCAAGGAGGCGCGCGGGACCGGCGGCTGGCACATCCGGCCGGCCGACGACCCGCACCCGGCCGATCCCGAACAGCAGCCCTATTACCAGCGCGAGGCGCCCGGCACGCCGATGTCGGCGCTGTTCCTCGCCAACGGCCGCGAGGCGCGCGTGCTCGGCATCAGCGAGCTGATCGTCCGGCCGCTCGGCGCGCACCATCCGCATGTCTACCGCGGTGCCATCGGGCCGGTGGCGCTGCCGGCGGCGCTGGCCGTGGGGCTGGACACCACGCTGCACACGCTGGTCGCCGCCTTCGGCCTGCGCGGGCTGTGCAGCCTGGACTTCCTGCTCGACGGCGACCACTGGTCGCTGCTGGAGATCAACCCGCGGCCGTCGGCCAGCGCGGCGCTGTACGGCGACCACCTGGCGTGGATGCGGGCCCATGTCGGCGCCTGCCTGCAGGGCACGCTGCCGTCGGCCGAGACCGCG
>NZ_AZND01000407.1:0-2138 GCF_000576205.1 Methylibium sp. T29
GCGCGAGCGCGGCAATGCCAGCGCGCGGCGCCGGCTGGTGGCCCAGGTGCGCGAGCGCATCGAAGCCGCCCCCGATCGCGCACCCAGCGTGCCCGAGCTGTGTGCGGCACTGCACGTGAGCCGCCGCACGCTGCAATACGCTTTCGAGGACGAAGTGGGCGTCAACCCGCTCGCCTACCTGCGCAGCGTGCGATTGAACGGCGTGCGTCGCCTGCTGCGCGAGGCCGCGCCCGGCCTGACGGTGCAGCGCGCGGCAGCCACTGGGGTTTCTGGAACCTGAGCGCCTTCGCCGGCGACTACCGGCGTCAGTTCGGCGAGCGGGCGTCGGAGACGCTGGCGCGCGCCGCGGCGGCCCGGACCGGCGGCTGAACGCACGCCGCTGCGGTGGCGGTGGGCTGCTGCCACGGCAGCGCGATCGGCGTACCGTCCGGGAACTCCGCCCGCACCGGTGCCATGCCGAGCGCGGCGAACAGCCGCAGCTCGTGCTCGCCGTCGTTGAGGATCTGGTGCACCACACCCCGCGGGATGATGAGCGTGTCGCCGGCCTGGAAGGGCAGGTCGGTGCCGTTCATCGCCAGCAGACCCCGGCCCGCCAGAACCAGGACCACCTCCTCGCAATCGTGCCGGTGCGGCGGCGTGGCGCCGTGTCCTGCGATCGACTGCGACCAGACTTCCAGGCTCGACAGGCCGTCATCGGGGCCCGCGAGCGTGCGGTGCCGTATGCCGGGCAGCAGTTCGGGAAGCAAGGCGGGATGGGAAACGACGGCGTACATGGCAATCTCCTCGGAGCAGGGGGGCGATGCCTGCAGTGTGGGCAGCCGCCGGCGCGTTGATAAGTCCGGGGGCCGGCACTAGACTGCGGACAAGCTGTCATCAATCGAGCGTCCGAACGGCGTTCCGTCCATGGACCAACTCACCGGCATCCTGGCCTTCGTCCGCACCGCCGAGTCGCGCAGCTTCGCGCAGGCCGCGCGCCTGCTCGACGTGACGCCGTCGGGCGTCAGCAAGAGCGTCGCGCGGCTCGAGACGCAGCTCGGCCTGCGGCTGCTGCACCGGACCACGCGCCAGGTGTCGCTCACCGACGATGGCGCGGTGTTCTTCGAGCACTGCCGTCGGTTGCTCGACGACTTCGACGCGGCGCGCAGCCTGATGTCCGACCGCGGCGCCGCGCCGAGCGGGCGTCTGCGGGTGAGCGTCCCGTCGACGCTGGGCAAGCTGTTCGTCGTGCCGCGGCTGCCGCAGTTCCTCGCGGCACGGCCCGACGTGACGCTCGAGCTGGACCTGTCGGATCGCCAGGTGGCGCTCGTCGACGAGCGCGTCGACGTGGCGGTGCGCATCGGCACGCTTCTCGATTCGAGCCTCGTCGCGCGACCGCTGTGGACGCAGCAGGTCGTAACGATCGCCTCGCCGTCCTACCTGAAGGAGAGCGCGGCGCTCGCGACGCTGGGCGACCTGGCGCGGCACCGCTGCCTGAGCTTTCGCTGGCCGACCACCGGCCGCGAGCGGCCCTGGATGTTCCGCTGCGACGGCCGGGCGGTCCAGTTGCGGCCGCGCGTGCACATGATGCTGGACGAAGGCGAGGCGATGGTCGTGGCCGTGCGGGCCGGGCTGGGCGTGGCGCAGGTGCCGGACTACATGGCGGCCGATGCCATCGGCCGTGGCGAAGCCGTCGAAGTGCTCGCTGGCATCCGGCCGCCGCCCACGCCGATCAACGCCGTGTATGCGAGCCAGCGCAACCTGCCGGCCCGCACGCGCGCCTTCGTCGACTGGCTCGCGACCCTGAGTGGCCCGGCGCCGCTGCCGGTCGTGCGCGTGCCTGCGCGCCGCCGTGCGCGCTGATCCGAGGCCTCGGCGTAGGGGCCTGCCGCGCTAGAATCGGCACGCATTGCGGGTGTAGTTCAATGGTAGAACGGCAGCTTCCCAAGCTTCATACGAGGGTTCGATTCCCTTCACCCGCTCCACATTCCGAGGCCACCCTGGTGGCCTTTTTCGTGCCCGGAGCCGGTGATGGCCGATGACTGCCGCCGCGTGTTGCTGGTCGGTTCGCTGCCCTGGGTGCCGGGGCCGGCGGCGCTGGCCGTCGCGGGCTGGGGTCGCTGCACGGTCGAGGCCTGCGCCTCGCCGGACGAGGCGCGTGA
>NZ_AZND01000408.1:0-2106 GCF_000576205.1 Methylibium sp. T29
CGGTGCTGCGCGTGATCGAGCGCGAGGCGCCGTATGCCGCGGTGGAGCTGGCGCTCGGCCCGGGCGGCGCGCCGGGCGAGCGCCTGTGGGCGCTCGTGACGCAACGCTCGGTACAGGCCCTGGCGGTGGCGCCGGGTCAGCCGATGGTGGCCAGCTTCAAGGCGGTGGCGGTCGAAGGGCGCGCCGCCGCCGTCCATACCGAAACGGAGTCCTCGTCCTCATGAGCAACGCGCTGCGGGTCCTGAGCGTCAACGTCGCCGCGGCGCGCCCGCTGGACGTCGGCGAGAACCGCCGCGTCCTGAGCGCGATCGGCAAGCGCGGCGTGAGCGGCGCGGTGGGGGTGGGCCGGCTCGGGCTCGCCGGCGACGAACAGGCCGACCCCACGGTGCACGGCGGCCTCGACAAGGCCGTCTACGCCTACCCCAGCGAGCACTACGCGTTCTGGCAGACGGTGCGCGCGCAGGCCCGCGTGGCGCCATGGGACGAGGCGCTGCCGCACGGCTTCATGGGCGAGAACCTCACGCTCGCCGGCCTGCGGGAAGGCCAGCTGTGGATCGGCGACGTGCTGCGCTTCCCGCACTGCGCGCTGGCGGTCGCCGCGCCACGCCAGCCCTGCTACAAGTTCAACGCGGTGATGGGCTTCAACCAGGCCGCGAAGATGATGCTGCAGTCGGGCTACTGCGGCGTCTACCTCGCGGTGCGCGAGCCGGGCACGATCGCGGCCGGCGAGACGGGCGTGCTGCAGCCGGGCCCGCGAGAGGTCGGCATTCCCGAGCTGTTCCGTGCGGTGATGGGCAGGCACCGCCGCGACTGACGCGCGAGGGCCGCGTTGCCCGGCGCGCGACAATCACCGCATGCTCGCCTACCGACACGCCTTCCATGCGGGCAACCATGCCGACGTCCTCAAGCACACCGTGCTGTGCGCAGTGCTGCGCCACATGGCGCAGAAGGACAAGCCCTACCGGCTGATCGACACCCACGCCGGCGCTGGCGGCTACTCGCTGGGCACGCCCGAGGCGCTGAAGAAGGGCGAGTTCGAGCACGGCATCGCGCGCCTGATGGACCGCAGCGACCTGCCGCCCATGGTGGCCGACTACGTGCAAGTGGTGCGCGACTTCAATCCCGATGGGGGCCTGGGCCGCTACCCCGGCTCGCCCGAGTTCGAACGCCGGCTGCTGCGCCCGCAGGACGAGCTGCGCCTGTTCGAACTGCACCCGGCCGACCTGCGCACGCTCGCCGCCCACCATGCCGACCGGCCGCACACCGAGGTCCACCACGAGGACGGCTTCACCGGGCTGCGGGCCCAGCTGCCGCCGCCCTCGCGCCGCGCGGTGGTGCTGATCGACCCGTCCTACGAGCTGAAGGCCGACTACGCCCGGCTCGTCGCGACCGTGCGCGAGGCGCTGCAGCGCTTTGCGGAAGCCGTGATTCTGGTCTGGTACCCGCAGGTCAGCCGGATCGAGGCCGCGCAACTGCCCAAGCGGCTGCAGAACCTGGCGCCCAAGGGCTGGCTGCATGCCCGGCTCACCGTGCAGCCGCTCGACGTGCAGGGCTTCGGCCTGGCCGGCAGCGGCATGGTGGTGATCAACCCGCCCTGGACGCTGCACGCCCAGTTGCGCGACACGCTGCCCTACCTGGCCCAGGCACTGGCGCAGGTCGACACGCCGAGCCACCTGCTCGAACAGCGCGCGGCCTGAGCGCGCCGTCGCGCACTCGGTGCGCTCCTCGCTGCCGGACAGGACCGGCGCAGCCGATGCCGTTGAAGTCACTTGAATAATGCGAATGATTCGCATTAAAATGGTTTGCTCCGGCTTCGGCCGTCCCGCCGAGCCCTCGGCGCACCGGCTCTGACCGAGGCGCCCTCTCGCCGGTCCTGCGGACCCCAAGACTTCTCATGAGCTCTGGTTTGCCTCCCCTGCCGAACGGCGTCGCGCCCCCACCGCTGCCCACCGCCTCGTCGGAAGGCCTGACGCAGGCGCGCGGCGCGGGCTGGTGCTGGGCGTGCTGGCGGCGCACGTTGCCGGCGGCTGGGGCCTGCTGCAGATCGACTCGGTGCGCGAAGCGGTGCAGGCCGCCGCGCCGATCATGGTCGACCTGATCGCGCCG
>NZ_AZND01000409.1:0-2091 GCF_000576205.1 Methylibium sp. T29
CGTGGACGCCCAGGGGACCCGCGTGGCCGAGGTGCGCGAGCGCCTGGCCGCGAAGCGGGCTGCGCTGCGCGCGTCACTGGCGCAGACTTGAGCCCGGCCGAGACATCACCACGACGACCGACCCCGAGAGAGACCACGCCATGAGCAGCACCCCGTCCACGACCGACTCCGCAACGACCCCGCCCTTCGCCGACAGCCCTCTCAGCGTCAACGCGGCCGTGCGCCCGCTGCTGCAGCGCCTGCTCGACCAGGCCGACGAGCTGCGCGTGCAGGTCGGCCAGGACGCGAGCGGCGTGCGCATCGTCGACGCCGGCATCGCCGCGCCGGGCAGCGTGGCCGCGGGCGTGCTGGTCGGCGAGATCTGCATGGGCGGCCTGGGCCGCGTGGCGCTGGCCGCACAGGGCTATGGCGACGCCAGCAGCGGCTGGCCGACCTGGCTGGAGGTCAGCAGCAGCCAGCCGGTGCTGGCCTGCCTGGCGAGCCAGTACGCCGGCTGGAGCCTGTCGGCCAGCAAGGAAGAGGCGGGCGGCAAGAAGTTCTTCTCGCTCGGCTCCGGCCCGGCGCGCGCGCTGGCCGGCAAGGAGGAGCTGTTCAAGGAGCTGGGCTACCGCGACCCGATCGCCGCGGCCGAGCGCAGCGGCGTGCTGGTGCTCGAGGTGGACCGCGCGCCGCCGCCGGTGGTGGTGGAGAAGGTGCTGCGCGACTGCGGCCTGCGCCCCGAGCAGCTGACGCTGATCCTCACGCCCACGCGCAGCCTGGCCGGCACGACACAGGTGGTGGCGCGCGTGCTCGAGGTGGCGCTGCACAAGGCGCACGAGCTGCATTTCCCGCTCGAGCACATCGTCGACGGCGTGGCGAGCGCGCCGCTGCCCTCGCCCGGCGCCGACGGCCTGGACGCGATGGGCCGCACCAACGACGCCATCCTCTACGGCGGCCGCGTGCAGCTCACGGTGCGCGGCGGTGACGACGCGGCGCGCCTGCTGGCCAAGGAGCTGCCGTCGCTGAACTCGCGCGACTACGGCCGCGGCTTCGCGGACATCTTCAAGGCGGCCGAGTACGACTTCTACAAGATCGACGGCGCGCTGTTCGCACCGGCCGAGGTGTGGGTGTCGAGCCTGGAGTCGGGCAAGACCTGGCATGCGGGCCGCCTGAACCTGGACCTGCTGCGCGGGCAATGGCTCGACGCGGCCTGAGCTTCCCGCTCCTGCGATGCGTGTTGCCATCTTCACGGACGAAACGGGCTGGCACACGCGCCAGTTGCAGACCGCGTTGCGGGCGCGCGGCGCCGAGGGCCGCTGCATCGACCTGGCCGACTGCCGCATCGACACCGCGGCGTCCTGGCACGGCCTGGTGATCCCCGGCTACGGCCGCGAGCTGCCCGACGCGGCGTTGGTGCGCGGCATCGCCGGCGGCAGCTTCGAGCAGGTGACGGTGCGGCTGGGCGTGCTGCACGCGCTGCGCGAGCTGGGCGTGCCGGTCTACAACGACGCGCGCGCCATCGAGCGCAGCGTGGACAAGTCGATGACCAGCCTGCTGCTGCACGCGGCCGGCATCCCGATGCCGCCGACCTGGGCGATGGAGTCGCCGGCCCAGGCGCAGCGCCTCGTCACGCGCGAGAGCGCGGCCGGCCGCGCGTTGGTGCTCAAGCCGCTGTTCGGCTCGCAGGGCAAGGGGCTGCGGCGTGTGGGCTGCGTGGACGGCGCGCACGTGCCGCTGCCGTCGCTGAAGGCCTATGGGGGGCTCGCCTACCTGCAGCGCTACGTCGAGTCGCCCGGCTTCGACTGGCGGGTGCTGGTGGTCGGCGGTCGCGCGATCGCGGCGATGCGGCGCTGCAGCGCGCACTGGATCCACAACCTCAAGCAGGGCGCGAAGGTCGAGCCGGCCGCGCTGACGCCCGAACTCGCCACGCTGGCCGAACGCGCCGCCGCGGCGCTGCAGATGGACTACGCCGGCATCGACCTGCTGCCCGGTGCCGACGGCCCGCAGGTGCTGGAGGTGAACGGCGTGGCCGCGTGGCAGGGGCTGCAGCGCGTCACGCCCTTCCCGATCGCGCGGGCGCTGGTCGACGACCTGCTCGACCGCAAGCTCGCC
>NZ_AZND01000410.1:0-2079 GCF_000576205.1 Methylibium sp. T29
GCCCACCAGCTCGGCCAGCCAGCGCACGGTCTGGGCCTCGATCTCGCTCGCCAGCGGCGCGGCGTGCCAGAGCGCGACGTTGGCGTTCAGCGCCGCCGCCAGCAGCTCGGCCAGCACGCCGATCGGTGCCGGCGACGCCGAGATGTAGCCGTGAAAGCGCGGGTGGCCGCTGCGCAGCGAGTGCTCGAACAGCAGCGTCGCCGCGCCGTCGAGCAGCGCGGCCGGGTCGGTGCCGCGCGGGCAGCGGGCCGTCGCCGACCAGCGCGCGCACCTCGGCCGGGGTCTCGCCGTGGCTCACCGGGCGCTGCGGCAGCGCGGCCATCATGTTGGCGATGCGATCGACCAGCGCGTGGCCGAGCGCGCGGAACTGCGCCGGCGCCATGGCCAGTGCCGCCTCGCGCGCCGGCGACTCGGGCTCGGTCGGCATGGCGCCCTAGCCGACCACGCCCTTGCTGCGCAGGAACTCGTCGACCAGCTTCAGCCGCACCAGCGGGTCGGGCAGTTCCATCAGTTTCTGCTTGGCGGCCACCGAGATCGGCAGGATCTCGCACCAGCGGTTGGCGATCCAGCCGGCGTCGTCGAAGCGGTAGGGCTCGAGGAAGGGCGCGTTGCCCTGCTGCTTGAGGGTGGCGATCGCGTTCGCGAGGCCCTGGGCCGAACCGACCAGCTCCTCGGTCGGCAGCACGGTCTCGTCGTCGGGCAGCAGCCGGGCCTGGGCGACCCACAGGTGGTTGGCCTGCTGCGAGGTGCCGGCCGTCTCGAAGCGCCGGGTTCCGCGGCAGCGCACCTGCAGGATGCCGGACTGCGGGCTGTCCACGTCGATCAGCTCGGCCAGGCAGCCGATCGACTCCAGCGCCACGTCGCCGGGCGCGCCGTTGCCGCGCACCTCGCTGCCCTTCTTCAGCGCCACCACGCCGAAGGGCTTGCGTTCGCGCAGGCACTCGCCCACCAGATCGAGGTAGCGCGCCTCGAACACCTTCAGGCCCAGCAGGCCATCGGGGAACAGCACCGACTGCAGCGGGAACAGCGGCAGTTCGAAGGAGGGCGTATCCGTCATCGGCGACCGGCTTCTCAGAGCGCGTCGAGCTCGCGGTGGCGCACCAGCGTCGCACCGCGGTCGCGGAAGCGCCGGGCGAGCTGCTCGACGAAGTAGACCGAGCGGTGCTGGCCGCCGGTGCAGCCGATCGCGACGGTGAGGTAGGCGCGCTGGTCCTGCTCGAACGCCGGCAGCCAGCGCACCAGGAAGGCTTCGATCTGCCCCAGCATCTCGCCCACCTCGGGCTGCTGCTGCAGGTAGTCGGCGACCGGTGCGTCGCGACCGGTCAGCGGGCGCAGCTCGTCGATGTAGTGCGGATTGGGCAGCACGCGCACGTCGTACACCAGGTCGGCGTCGAGCGGCACACCGTGCTTGAAGGCGAAGGACTCGAACACCAGCGTCAGTGCGCCGGCCGGTGCCTGCACCAGCTGCCGCACCCAGGCGCGCAGCTGGGCGGCGCGCAGCTGGCTGGTGTCGAGGACGGTGGAGGCCTCGCGCAGGTCGGCGAGCAGCTCGCGTTCGAGCTCGATCGCGTCGGTCAGTGCACGGTGCTGGTCGAGCGCCTCGCCGGGGGCGCCGGTGCTCAGCGGGTGGCGGCGCCGCGTCTCGGAGAAGCGCCGCACCAGCGCATGCGTGCTGGCGTCGAGGAAGATCGCGCGCACCTTCACGCCCTCGCTGCCCAGCTGCGACAGGCTCGGCAGCAGCGCCGGCAGCGAGCGGGCGCTGCGCACGTCGACCGCCACCGCGATGCGGCGCATCGCGCCGTCGGTGCGGGCCTGCTCCAGGCGCAGGAACTGCGGCAGCAGCTCGGGCGGCAGGTTGTCGACGCAGTAGAAGCCGGCGTCCTCCAGCGCATGCAGCGCCACCGACTTGCCCGAGCCGGAGATGCCGGTGACCAGCACCACCTCGCGCGGTGCGTCGGGCAGGGCCGGCGCCACGGTGTCCTGGCTCATGCCCGCTGCCGCTTGCGTCCACCACGACCGCCGGGCGTGGCTGGGGGCGCCGGCGGGGCCGATGTCGCGGTCGCCAGCAGCGCCTGCGCA
>NZ_AZND01000411.1:0-2062 GCF_000576205.1 Methylibium sp. T29
GCTGCGCGCGGCGCTGTCGCTGCGCCTGGCCGACCTCGGCATCGCCGCCGAGCCCGCGCAGATCGTCACGACGCTGGGCGCGACACAGGCGCTCGACATCGTCTCGCGCACCTTGCTCGCGCCGGGCGACGCAGTACTGGTCGACGAGCCGGGCTGGGCCGTCGAGTTCGCCCGCCTGGCCCAGCTCGGCATGCGCGTCTTGCCGGTTCCGCGCGGCGCCGACGGCCCCGATCTGGCGGTGATGCGGCGCCTGATCGAGGCGCACCGGCCGCGGCTCTACGTCACCGTCTCGGTCCTGCACAACCCGACCGGCTCCTCACTGTCGCTGGCCGGCGCCCACCAGCTGCTGACGCTGGCGCAGGCGCACGACTTCCACATCGTCGAGGACGACACCTACGCCTGGCTGGCCCCTGCGCACGCGCCACGCGTCGGCGCGCTCGACGGCCTGCAGCGCAGCATCTACATCTCGGGGTTCTCGAAGATCCTCGCGCCGAGCTGGCGGGTCGGCTACATCGCCGCGCCGCCGGCCCTGGTGCAGCGGCTGGTCGATGTGAAGCTGCTGACGTCGCTGACGACGCCGGTGCTGACCGAGCAGGCCGTCGCGGTCTGCCTGGAGCAGGGCGCGCTGCGCCGCCATGCCGAGCGTGTGGTGGTCCGGCTCGACGCCGCGCGCGCGCGCAGCATCGACCTGGCGCAGCGCCACGGCTGCACGACGGCCACGCCGCCGCAGGGCCTGTTCGCCTGGCTCGACACCGGCGTCGACACCGACCGGCTGGCCCTGGCCCTGCTCGACGACGGCTGGCTGATCGCGCCCGGCTCGCTGTTCCATGCCACGCGGCGGCCGAGCGGGCTGATGCGCATCAACGTCGCGACCTCTCAGGACCCCGCGTTCTGGCGGGCGCTGGACCGCCGCCGCACCGAACTGCAGCGCCGCGGCGCGCGCGCCTGAGCGCGCGCACGGCACTTGCAAGCCTTGCGACGGCCGGCTCGGCATACAGACACTTACAATTGCCGCCACGCATGGACGAGCCCACCATCCCTTTCGGCGAACCGGAACTCTGGCGGGTCAGCACCTTCCAGCGAGCCATGGGCGGCGGTGGCGGCAGCACTTCCAGCGAAGGCGGCTCGCGCTACGCCGCGCTGAGCCCCTCGCTGATGGCGGACCTGCAGCGCTTCGAGAGCCATGACAACGGCGCCGAGGTGCTGGAGGTGCTGGCCGCCTGCCTGCGCCACGCACAGGACATGGCGCTGCACCTCGATCGCGACGGACACGTGCTGCCGCTGACGGTGTTCCCCCGCGAGCACCTGTTCCACACGCCCCTGCCGCTCGAGGCCCTGTACGCGACGCGCTTCGACACCGTGCAGCTGCTGCAGGTCGAGCAGGCGCTGCTGCACGCGCCGAACCGTGGACGTGACGACATGGCCGCGCCGGCCGAGATGTGCCATCCGCTGGGCCCGCTGCTGTGGCACATGGCACTGCACGGTCCGCGCCACGAACTGCTGCCCGAGCTGGCCGGGCCTGCCGTCTACCGGGTTGCGCCGGACCTCGCCACGCCGACCGTCCTGAGCGGCGCGCTGGCCGCCGCGGTCGGCCGGCTGCGGCAGGAACCGATCTCGTTGCGCGCGCTGGCCGCCTGGCCGGGCTTCGACCGCGAACGCGCCTCGCGGCTGCTCAACGGCCTGTACCTGCAGGCCGGGCTGATCGTCAGCCGCACCCACCCGAGTGCCAGCGGCGACTCCTGGTTCAGCAATCTCGGCAAGTGGTAGCCGCCGGCAGGCGGCGCCTCTGAGCGCTCAGCGGCTGCCCAGCACTTCCCAGCGTTCCAGCGCCGCCATCAGCTCTTCCTCGATGCGGGCATAGCGCGCCTGCACCTCGGCCACGCGCTGCGGCGCCTCGGCGTAGAGGGCCGTGCCGCCGAGCTGTTCGCCCAGCGTGCGCTGCTCCGCTTCGAGCGCTTCGATGCGCGCCGGCAGCGCGTCGAGTTCGCGCTGCTCCTTGAAGCTGAGCTTGGCCCGCTTCACCGGCGCGGCGGCGACCGGCGCGGGGCCGCCACGACGGACG
>NZ_AZND01000412.1:0-2056 GCF_000576205.1 Methylibium sp. T29
CGGTCGGCGTCAACAGACTGCACGCATCGCGTGCGGCCTCGTCACGTCCCTACGCATGAGGACCCTCATGAACACACTCACCCTGGACCAAACGTCCGAACCAACGAGCATGACGAAGGAGCAGCGCAAGGTCATCTTTGCCTCGTCGCTCGGGACCGTCTTCGAGTGGTACGACTTCTACCTGTACGGCTCGCTGGCGGCGATCATCGGCAAGCAGTTCTTTGCCGGCGTCAACGAGACGGCTGCATTCGTCTTCGCGCTGATGGCGTTTGCCGCCGGCTTCGCGATCCGCCCGTTCGGTGCGCTCTTCTTCGGTCGACTGGGCGACATGGTGGGGCGCAAGTACACCTTCCTGGTCACCATCCTGCTGATGGGCGTATCGACCTTCCTGGTGGGCATCCTGCCGACCTATGCCACCTGGGGCATCGCTGCGCCCGTCGTGCTCATCATTCTGCGGCTGTTGCAGGGCCTGGCGCTGGGCGGCGAGTACGGTGGCGCGGCCACGTACGTTGCAGAGCATGCGCCGGCCCGGCAGCGTGCCGCCTACACGTCGTGGATCCAGACCACGGCCACGCTGGGCTTCTTTCTGTCGCTGGCGGTCATCCTGGGCACACGGCTCTGGCTCGGAGAGGCCGTGTTCGCCGACTGGGGCTGGCGCGTGCCATTCCTGTTCTCGATCTTCCTGCTCGGCATCTCGGTCTGGATCCGCCTGTCGCTGAACGAGTCGCCGATGTTCCAGCGGATGAAGGCCGAGGGGAAGGCCTCGAAGGCGCCGATCAAGGAGGCCTTCGGCCAGTGGAGCAACGTCAAGCTGGTGCTGATCGCCCTGTTCGGGCTGGTCGCAGGCCAATCGGTCATCTGGTACACGGGACAGTTCTACGCCCTGTTCTTCCTGACGCAGACGCTCAAGGTCGATCCGGTCACGGCCAACCTGCTGATCGCCGGCGCTTTGCTGATCGGCGTGCCGCTGATCGTGATGGTGGGCAGGCTGGCCGACCGCATCGGTCGCAAGCCGATCATGCTGACCGGCTTCCTGCTGTCGGCCCTCTGCTACTTCCCGCTGTTCCAGGCGCTCACGGAGCACGCGAACCCCGCACTCGCCCAGGCGCAGCGCACGGCGCCCGTCACCGTCATCGCCGATCCGGCCGCATGCTCCTTCCAGTTCAATCCGGTGGGAACGTCGGCCTTCACGCAGTCCTGCGACATCGCGAAGTCCTTCCTCGCCAAGGCCTCGGTGACCTACAAGAACGAGGCAGCGCCAGCGGGAACCACCGCTTCGGTGCGCATCGGAGACACCGTCATCACCAGCTTCGAAGGCAAGGGTCTGCCGCCGGCCGAGCTCAAGGCAAAGTCGGCCGAGTTCTCCCAGGCGATGGGCAAGGTCATCAAGTCGGTCGGCTATCCAGCATCGGCCGACAAGAGCCAGATCCACTACCTGATGGTCATGCTGATCCTGACGGCGCTGGTGACGCTGGTCGCACTGGTCTACGCCCCGATTGCCGCGATCCTGGTGGAGCTGTTCCCGACGCGGATCCGCTACACGGCCATGTCACTGCCGTATCACATCGGCAACGGCTGGTTCGGCGGCTTCCTACCCACCACGGCCTTCGCGCTGGTGGCGGCGACCGGCGACATCTACTATGGGCTCTGGTATCCGATCATCATCGCGGCGATCTCGTTTGTCGTGGCCCTGGTGTTCCTGCCGGAAACGAAGGATCGGTCGATCGAGGGCTGAAATCGACGGAGGCGGCCAGCTGAGCGGGGAGGTGTCGATAACTTTCCCGCTTGGTTCGGTGTTGTGGGATAGAGATGAAGCGGAGGAGGATTCGAATTCTTGACAAGTGTTCGAATCAAAAGACTGCACACCTCCGTTCCCTGATACGGCATCACAACTTCCCTGTTCTTTCTTCCAGAAATCCCTGTTCTGCTCCGAGAAATTCCCTGTTCTGCGCACGGCCTGAGAAGGCCCAAAACGCAGCTAAGTCCCTACTACAGCGAGCGTTTTCGGCCGCGGGGAGGGCCGAAATTGCCCTAATTCCTGAAATCATTCCCTGTT
>NZ_AZND01000413.1:0-2008 GCF_000576205.1 Methylibium sp. T29
CAGCGTGCGCTGCACGCGCCGCGGCGAAGGACGCGCGCTGCTCGGCGATCCGCGCACCGCACTCACCTGGCTGGCCAACGAGCTGTCCTCGCTGGGCGTCGGCCTGCGCGCCGGCGACTGGGCCTCGTGCGGGACCTGCATGGTGCCGCTGGCGGTGCAGCCGGGCGACCGTGTCGAGGCCGACTACGGCAGCTTCGGCATCATCGAGATCGGCGTGTCCCGCTAGGGCCGCCTGCAGCGGCAGCTCACGCGGGCGGCCCGACGGCCCGCATCGCCTCGCCGAGCTCGGTGTCGCCCTGGTCGATCAGGACCTGCGCCGCGCTCACGCGATCGCGCGTCTCGCGGTTCTGGCTGAGCTTGAACTTGCCCACCAGGCGCGCCACCGCGATCTCCAGGCCCACGATGGACTTCAGCATCGCGTCGATGTAGTCGCTGGGCGCGTCGCCCATCTTCCACGGGCGGGGCTGGCCGGCCTCGTGCTGGCGCGTGAGCCGCGCCACCAGGCCGCGCACGTAGCGCTCGTCGTCGCGCACGGTGATGGTCCCGTGGGCATGGACCACCCGGTAGTTCCAGGTGGGCACCAGCTTGTGCGCCTCGTGTTTGCTGGGGTACCAGTTGGGCGAGACGTAGGCCTGCGCGGCACGGAACACCACCAGCACCTCGTCGCCGTCGGCCACGCTCCGCCACAGCGGGTTGTCGCGGGCCACGTGGGCGCGCAGCACGCCGTGCGGGCCCACGCCGGCGTCCAGTTCGAACGGCACGTGGTTCGCGTCGAGGCCACCGCTGCCGTGGGTGACCAGCATGCCCAGCGGGTGGCGGGCGATCAGGTCGTGCAGGGCCTCGGGCCGCCGCTCCTCGAAATGGCTGGGCAGGTACATCCTGGCTCCCCGGCAGATGGGTTTCGAACGGCCCGATTGTCAGGCGGCTGCCGGTTCGGTGCCCGCGAGATATGGCCCGATGTTGCGCATCGCCTGCGCCACATAGGCCTCCTTCTCACCCACCGGCGCCACGTAGTGCAGCGCGCTCTCGGCCACGGCCACGCCCTGCAGCCGCGCGATGACCCACGCCGCCAGGTAGGCCGAGGCCAGGCAACCGCCCGCGGTGGCGAGGTTGCCGCGCGCGAAGAAAGGCTGGTTCAGCACGTCGACGCCGGCCTCCTGGACCCAGGGTTTGGTGATCAGGTCGGTGCAGGCCGGCACCTCGTGCAGCAGGCCCAGCTTCGCCAGCACCAGCGTGCCGGAGCATTGGGCACCCAGCAGCTGCCGGGTGGGGTCGAGCCGCTTCAGTTGACGCATCAGCGCGGCATCGGCGATCACCTCGCGGGTCTGCAGGCCGCTGCCCACGATCACGGCGTCGGCCGCCACGGCGTCCTGCAGCGAGGCCTGGGCCTCGATGACCACGCCGTTCATCGAACGGACCCGGGCGCTCGGGCTGGCGATCGACACGCGCCAGCCGGGCTGCTTGACGCGGTGGAGGATGCCGAGGGCGATCAGGGAGTCGAGCTCGTTGTAGCCCTCGAAAGTGAGGATGGCGATGTGCATGGGCTCGATGCTAGGCGTGCCAATCAATACAATCAAATAATTGTCATGCATACAACATCGCCCCATGGCCCAGGCCCGGTACAAGCAGGTCGTCGACCGGTTCGCCGCTGAGATCACGGGCGGCCGCCTGCCGCCCGGCACCCGCCTGCCCACGCACCGGCAGCTCGCGGCCGACGAGGGCCTGGCGCTGGTGACGGCCAGCCGCGTCTATGCCGAGCTGGCGGCCATGGGCCTGGTGAGCGGCGAGACCGGCCGCGGTACCTTCGTCAAGGAAACGGCGGTGCCGCGTGGCCAGGGCGTGGACCAGCACGCGGTGGCGGCCGACATGCTGGACCTGAACTTCAACTACCCGTCGCTGCCGGGCCAGGCCGAGCTGTTGCGGAACGCGCTGCGCCAGCTGGCCGCGGCCGGCGACCTGGAGGCGCTGCTGCGCTACCAGCCGCACGGCGGCCGCCCGCACGAGCGGG
>NZ_AZND01000414.1:0-1994 GCF_000576205.1 Methylibium sp. T29
CGCCGCCGGCCCGCGCGCCGGCGCCGGTGCCTGCCGCGCCGCCGGTCATGCTGACCGAGGTCATCCGCGAGGTGCCGGTGGCCGGCCCCGGCACGATGGTCATCGACCGGCCGCTGCGTTCGGGCCAGCAGGTCTACGCCAAGGGTTGCGACCTGGTGGTGCTGGCGGCGGTGAACGTCGGCGCCGAGGTCATCGCCGATGGCCACATCCATGTCTACGGGCCGCTGCGCGGCCGGGCGATCGCCGGCGCCCGCGGCAACGCCGACGCCCGCATCTTCGCCACCTGCATGGAGCCGCAGCTGGTCTCCATCGCGGGCACCTACCGCACCACCGAAACCCCCTTGCCTGCCGAGGTGCTGGGCAAGCCGGCCCAGGTGAGGCTGCAAGGCGACAAGCTCCTGCTCGAGGCCCTGAAGGCCTGACGAGCGTTCCATCTACTGAAAGGATCTGCTACCGATGGCCAGAATCATCGTCGTGACCTCCGGCAAGGGAGGCGTGGGCAAGACGACCACCAGCGCCAGCTTCGCATCCGGCCTGGCGCTGCAGGGCCACAAGACGGCCGTGATCGACTTCGACGTCGGCCTGCGCAACCTCGACCTGATCATGGGCTGCGAGCGCCGCGTGGTGTACGACCTCATCAACGTCATCCACAACGAAGCCAACCTGAACCAGGCGCTGATCAAGGACAAGCAGAGCGACAACCTGTTCGTGCTCGCCGCGTCGCAGACCCGCGACAAGGAAGCGCTGACCAAGGACGGCGTGGAGCGCGTGCTGAAGGACCTGGCGGACATGGGTTTCGAGTACATCGTCTGCGACTCGCCGGCCGGCATCGAGACCGGTGCGCTGATGGCGATGCACTTCGCCGACGAGGCGATCATCGTCACCAACCCCGAGGTCTCGTCGGTGCGCGACTCCGACCGCATCCTCGGCATGCTGTCGTCGAAGACCAAGCGGGCGATCGAGGGCAAGGAGCCGATCAAGGAGCACCTGCTGATCACGCGCTACAACCCCAACCGCGTGGTGGGCGGGCAGATGCTCTCGCTGGAGGACATCCAGGAGATCCTGCGCATCGACCTGATCGGCGTGATCCCCGAGTCCGAGACGGTGCTCGACGCGTCCAACCAGGGCGTGCCCGCGATCTACATGCGCGGCACACCGGTGTCAGAAGCGTACAAGGACGTGGTGCGCCGCTTCCGCGGCGAGAACCCGCCGATGCGCTTCGTCGAGGCCGATCGGCCGGGTTTCTTCAAGCGCGTGTTCGGAGGGAGGTGAACCCATGTCCCTGCTTTCCTTCCTGCTCGGAGAAAAGAAGAAGACCGCCAGCGTCGCCAAGGAGCGGCTGCAGATCATCCTGGCCCACGAACGCAGCGGGCGCGGCGGCAGCCGGCCCGACTACCTCGAGGCCCTGCAGCGCGAACTGGTGGCGGTGATCTCGAAGTACGTGTCGATCAAGCCCGAGGACATCAAGGTCCACCTGCAGAAGCAGGACAACCTTGAGGTCCTCGAAGTCAAGCTCGAGCTGCCCGAAGCCGCACGCGGCTGAACCGGGGGCCGCCGCCGCGGGCGGCGGCTACTTCACGTACATCACGCGCATCCCGAGCAGCTTGCCCTCGGGCCGGTCCAGCACGTGGATCGTGGTCTGGCGCGGCTTGAAGCCCTCGGGCATCGGCACGCTGCCGCGCAGGCTCTCGTGGCTGCCCACCGAGATCGCGACCGGCTTCAGGCTGACCGTGGTCTCGGTGCCGCGCGCGGTCTCGCCGGCGACGATGAACTGCATCACGCCGGCGAGCGGCTTGCCGGCCGTGGCGCGGTCGCGGGTCAGGATCACGTCGTAGGCCAGTGCCGAGCCGTCGACGGTGAATCGCCCGGCACGCACCTCCACCGTGCCGCCGCGCGGGTCGGGCGGCAGCGAGGCCACCACCGCGGCCACGTCCTTGCGCAGGCGCTCGGCGGTGTCGCGGCTGGCACCCAGCTCGTCGGCCAGCCCCTTCTTG
>NZ_AZND01000415.1:0-1987 GCF_000576205.1 Methylibium sp. T29
GCGCCCACCGGCCGCGCGATCGCGGCGCTGCCCGCGGGCTCGATCCGCGGCGGCTTCCGCAGCACCGAACAGGGCGAGGTGGTGTCGTACAAGTACGCCAACCGCGGCACCGCGCACTACCAGGTAGAGCTGCTCGCGTCGTCGGTGCTGCAGCACGTGCTGCTGTCCGAGCGCGAGTCCGCGCTGGTGCCCAAGCACGAGTTCGACGAGGCGATGGAGGCGATCTCCGGCGTGTCGTGGACGGCTTACCGCCAGCTGATGGAGTCGGAACACCTGCTCGCCTACCTGCAGGGCTCCAGCCCGCTGGAGGAGCTGGCCCTGCTCAACATCGGCTCGCGGCCGGCGCGGCGCACGCAGGCGCGCACGCTGGCCGACCTGCGCGCGATCCCCTGGGTGTTCGCGTGGACGCAGAACCGCCACATGCTGACCGGCTGGTACGGCCTGGGCAGCGGGCTGGCGGCCTTCGTCGAGGTGCGCAAGGCGCGTGGGCTCGACCTGCTGCAGCGCATGTTCCACGAGGGCCGGCTGTTCCGCACCGTGATCGACGAGGTGGAGAAGACGCTGCTGACGGTCGACCTCGACATCGCGCGCGAGTTCGCCGGCCTGGTGGCCGACCCGGCGGTGCGAGAGCCGATCTTCCAGGCCATCGAGCGCGAGTACCGCCTCACCTGCGAGATGGTGCTGAAGGTGTCGGGCGGCAGGCAGGTGGCCGAGCGCTTCCCGCAGCTGCGTCGCCGTCTGGCGCGCCGGCTGCAGACCATGAACCAGGTCAGCCGCGAGCAGGTGCAACTGCTGCGCGCGCTGCGCGACGGTGGCGACGACGACGTGCGCACCGCCTTCCTGCTGTCGATCAACTGCGCGGCCGCCGGCCTGGGCGCCACCGGCTGACGCGTCGGGCGACCCACTGCCTTTCTCCGCTTTCCCCTTTTCCATCATCGAGGACTTGCTGCCATGAGCTTCACCATCATCGACCAGGCTACGCCGCGCCTGCACCGCTCCGAGCTGGCCGTGCCTGGCACCAACACGGCGATGTTCGAGAAGGCCGCCGCGTCGGCCGCCGACATCGTGTTCCTCGACCTCGAGGACGCGGTGGCGCCCGACGACAAGCCGCAGGCGCGCAAGAACATCATCCAGGGCCTCAACGAGGTGGACTGGGGCACGAAGACGATGATGATCCGCATCAACGGCCTCGACACCCACTACATGTACCGCGACGTGGTCGACATCGTCGAGGCCTGCCCGCGGCTCGACATGATCCTGATCCCGAAGGCCGGCGTCGCCGCCGACGTGTACGCGATCGACATGCTGGTCACGCAGATCGAGAACGCCAAGGGGCGCAGCAAGCGCATCGGCTTCGAGGTGCTGATCGAGACGGCCCTCGGCATGGCCAACGTCGAGGCGATCGCGCAGTCGAGCCGGCGGCTGGAGGCGATGAGCTTCGGCGTGGCCGACTACGCCGCGTCGACGCGCGCCCGCACCACGGTGATCGGTGGCGTGAACAAGGACTCGGTGGTGCTGACCGACAAGGACGAGCAGGGCAACCGCCAGGCGTTCTGGACCGACCCCTGGCATGCCGCGCAGACCCGCATGATGGTGGCCTGCCGCGCCTACGGCCTGCGCCCGATCGACGGCCCGTTCGGCGACTTCGGTGACCCCGACGGCTACAGGGCCGCGGCCAACCGCGCCGCGGTGCTGGGCTACGAGGGCAAGTGGGCGATCCACCCGTCGCAGATCGAGCTGGCCAACGGGGTGTTCACGCCGTCCGAGGCCGAGGTGACCAAGGCGCGCCGCATCCTCGAGGCGATGGCGCAGGCCGCGAAGGAAGGCCGCGGCGCGGTCTCGCTCGACGGCCGCCTGATCGACATCGCCAGCATCCGCATGGCCGAGGCGCTGCTCGCGAAGGCCGATTCGATCAGCGCGGCGGCCAAGGGCTGAGGCGGCGCGGGGACGCGCGCCCGGCTGCCTCGGTCACGCCGCGCTGCGCACC
>NZ_AZND01000416.1:0-1960 GCF_000576205.1 Methylibium sp. T29
AAGCCAGCGCAGCCGATCTGAGGTATTGGGGAGGACGGCTGGCGGGGTTGGAGGAGCTGAGGCTGCCGGCGGACCGGGAGAGGTCTGGGCGAGGCGAAGGTGGCGGAGGGGTGGTGAGGTTCGAGGCCGATGCTGCGGAGGTGAGGGGCTGAAGGAACTGGCGAGGCGGCACGGAGCGACGCTGTTCATGGTGCTGCTGGCGGCATACAAGGTGCTGCTGATGCGCCACAGTGGGCAAGAGGACATTGCGGTGGGCACGCCCACGGGGGCGAGGCCGCACGAAGAGCTCGAGGGGCTGATCGGGTACTTCGTGAACATGGTGGTGCTGCGCACCGACCTGAGCGGAAAGCCGCGGTTCTCGGAACTGCTGGAGAGGGTGAAGTCCGGGGCGCTGCAGGCCTACGAACACCAGGACCTCAGCTTCGACCGGCTGGTCACGGAGCTCAGTCCGCAGCGCCGCATCGGACACAACCCGCTGTACCAGGTGGTCTTCGACCTGCAGAACGCGCCGCAGGGGGAACTGAACCTGCAGGGCGTGAGTGCCGAGCGCATGGCCGTGCACACGGGCAAGGCGCAGTTCGACCTGGGGCTCTCGCTCACGGAAGTGCAGGGTGAGCTGAGAGGGGAGTTCGAATACAGCCGAGAGCTGTTCGAAGAAGAGACGGTGCGCCGGCTGAGCGAGCACTACGGCGAACTGCTGCGCGCCATCGTGAGAGACGAAGGACAGGCCATCGACCGGTTGCCGCTGCTGGGAGCGGAGGAGAAGGCGCTGCTGCTGCAAGGCTGGGAAGGCCGCCGGCAGCCCAACGAAGTGCAGCGCCTGCACGAGTTGTTCGAAGGGCAGGCCGAGCGCACGCCGCAGGCACTGGCGGTGCTGTCGACGCAGGAGGGGCAGGGAAGCTGGAGCTACGCCGAACTCAACGACAGGGCCAACGCGCTGGCCCACCACCTGATCGGTCTGGGCGTGGGCCGGGAGGCGCTGGTGGGGGTGTGCATGCAGCGCAGCATGCACACCGTGGTGGCGCTGCTGGGGATTGCCAAGGCTGGCGGGGCCTACCTGCCGCTGGACCCGAGCTACCCTGAAGAGCGGCTGGCCTTCATGCTCGAAGACAGCGCGGCGCGCTGGGTACTCGTGGACCGCGAGGCGCGCGAGGCGATGCGCACGTGGGGAGCCGGCGCGACCGGCGTGGAAGTGCTGTGCCTGGAAGAAGAGCCGCTGCAGGCGTTGTGGAGCGGGCCGGTGAAAGGCAACCCCTGCGTGGGGGTCGAGCCGAAGGATCTGGCCTACGTGATCTACACCTCGGGTTCGACGGGGCGGCCCAAGGGCGTGCAAGTGCTGCACGAAGGCATCAGCAACCACGTGCAGTGGTTCGGTCGCACGGTGGGCCTGCAGGCCCGGGACCGGATGCTGTTCAAGACGAGCATCAGCTTCGATCCGGCGCTGGTGGAGATGCTGGTGCCGTTGCACGTCGGGGCGGCGGTGGTGGTGCTGCAGGCTGGGGAAGAGCGCGACAGCGCGAGCGTGATCGAGGCGATCGGCGAGCATGGCGTCACGGTGCTGCAGGTGGTGCCCTCGGCGCTCAAGGCCATGCTGGCGGAGCCGGACCTGAAGGGATGCGAGAGCCTGCGCTACGTCGTGTGCGGGGGCGAAGCGCTGGAGAGGAGTCTGGCGAGCGAGGTGGTGCGCAAGCTCAAGGTGCGCATCGGCAACTTCTACGGACCGACCGAGACCAGCATCGATGCGACGTGCCTGCCTGAGGTGGACATCAGCGGGGTGGGGGCGACGGTGCCGATCGGGCGCCCGGTGGACAACATGCACTGCTACGTGCTGGATGGGTACGGGGAGCCTGTGCCGATCGGGGTGATCGGGGAGTTGTACGTGGGCGGGGTGGGGGTGGCGCGAGGCTATCTGAACCGACCGGAGCTGACGGCCGAGCGCTTCGTGGTCGACCCGTTCCGT
>NZ_AZND01000417.1:0-1955 GCF_000576205.1 Methylibium sp. T29
CGGGGGATCCGTTCTTGACCTGGGGTGACTATCGCGTGGTGCACCGTGGTCCGCATCTGGCCGCTGTTTCGCATGGTTGGACGTCGACCCATCCGAACTGGGAGCACACCACCCACGGAGGGCCAAATGGAAATCTGTTCTGGGATCATGTGGTCGAGCTAGTACCCGAGGTGATCGTCATCGAGGCAGAGCCTGTGCGCTACCCGCGCGCGCCAGTGGGGCGCAAGCGCGTGTGGTTCGATGCACGGACATTGGTGCCGTTCCAGATGGTGTCCTACGACCGTCGCGGTGAGCTGTTTCGCCATTTCGATGCGTCCTTCGCGTACTACGACGATGGCAAAGCGCGGGTGATGGATGGCAAGGAGCCGTACTGGTCATGGGCGACCGTGCATGCCTTCAACGCGCAAACCAGCCGAATGACGCGAATCGAGCAAGTACGCGAGGTTTCGGGTGGCCACGCGATGCGCGTAAACGATCCAACGGTCTACGATAAATATCTGACTACGTTGGCTATGCAGCGATTGGGCACTTGAGTAAGTGTTGACGTAAGTTCGGCTTGCTGAATAGGTGGAATCAGTAAGTTTTATTCATCCGGAAACTTTCCTGGTTATATTTGGCCGGGAAATTTCCTTATATTCAGCGAAGATTATCTATTTCTGTCTATGAGAAGATCGACACGAGCCCCGAGGGAAGAGGCGCGCGCAGCCGACAACCAAGGTCGGCTGGTCGCGCTGATGAAGCGGCTCACGCCGAATGAAGGCTACACCCTCACTGCGTTGCCAGAAGTACGCCTTTTTCGTTCTGACCAGTCACTCACATCAACGCCTGCGTTGTATGAGCCTGGCATCGTGATCGTGTGTCAAGGGCGCAAGCGCGGGTTCTGGGCCGATCGGTTCTATCTGTATGACGACCAGCATTACCTGGCCGTATCGATTCCGGTGCCCTTCACGATGGAGATCGATGCAAGCTCTAGCGCGCCCTTGCTTGCGATCTACCTGACTCTCAATCTCCCCATGTTGGCTTCGATTGCGTTGGAACTGGACGAGTTGAGCCTGCCATCGCCGACGGATCCTTGCGGCATGGTGTCAACGCCGATGGACAGCCAGATGGCACAGGTTGTGTTGCGGCTGCTCGAGGCGATGAGCTCACCTGTGGAGTGTCGGGTACTGGGGCCAAGCCTTGTTCGGGAGATTTACTTCCGTGTTCTAACCGGTGCGCAAGGGCCTTCGCTGCGAGCCGCGCTTGCTAGTTATGGGAAGTTTGGAAAGATCGCGAAGTCTGTGCGGCACATTCATACCGCGTTCCAAGAGCGTCTATCCGTCGAGCGTCTTGCCAGCGAGGCCGCAATGAGCGTCCAGACGTTTCATGCCCACTTCAAGGCAGTCACTGACACCACGCCGACGCAGTATCTGAAGTCGGTTCGGCTCCACCAGGCGCGGCTGCTGATGCTGAGAAGTGACAAGACCGCCGCTACAGCTTGCGTGGAGGTCGGGTATCAAAGCGCCTCGCAGTTCAGCCGCGAGTTCAAACGGTTCTTCGGTCGAAGTCCAGGTCAGGAGATCGCACGTCTGAGATCAAGCTTTGCGATGCCTGAGTCGGCTGGCAAGCCGGTCTGGGTAGCTTCGCACTAGAGACCTCAGGCCAAGGCGATTCGCGTGGCGGGCTCTAGTTGTCTTGGCGACCCGCATCTTTTGCAGTCAAGCCATAGGTGTCAATCACCTCTTGAGGCCTTGGCAGAACTCGCCTACTTCGCTGATACCGCTTGAAAACTTCCCTGAACTCGCACGCGGAATTCCCTGTTAATCGGCGGTAGAAGAAGGGCCAGAGTTGACCTAAGTCCGCGTCACGGCGGATATTTTCCATCAGAACGCAGGCGAAGTCGCTCCATAGTGGCGCAGAACTCCCTGATAACGCCATTCAGGTCGTGGAGACGGGTTCGCAAGCGACTCCTAGCA
>NZ_AZND01000418.1:0-1941 GCF_000576205.1 Methylibium sp. T29
CTCGCCCGCTGCCCGGCGCATCACGCAGCGTCCGCACGCCGCCGATCTGGCGCGCCAGCACGGTCGCGGCACGGCCCAGATCGCGCAGCGCATAGCTGACCGAGCGCCGCAGCACCGGGTAGTCGCTGCCCGGAGGCAGCGCGCGCCGCTCTTGGCGCGCCAGCAGGTCGCGCGCGATCGCGAAGCGCTTGCTGGCGAAGGCCACCGGATCGTCGCCGAGGTCGAACTGCAGCGCCTCGGGGTCGATGCCCAGCGCGTTGTCCTCGTCGGTGCCGTAGGCCAGCTCGGGTTCGGCGCTGCGGGCGGCGATGCGCGACAGTTCGGCCGCCTCGTCGGCCGCGGAGAGCGGCTTGTAGCCGTACTCGATGGCCCAGTAGTCGTAGGGACCGAGCGTGGTCTGGAACGGCACGCCGCCGGCCTGGCCGGGCGCCGGCAGGTTGACGGCGGCGTACTCCATCACCGAGCCGGTCAGCGCATGGTCGGCGGTGAAGGCCGGGTCGGACAGCTGCGCCTCGCCGTAGACCCGGGAGGCACGGAAGTTGTGGCGCAGCCCCAGCGTGTGGCCGACCTCGTGCATCGTCACGTCCTTCAGGTAGGCCAGCACGTAGGCCTCGGTGTCGAGGCTGCCGGGATCGAGTTCGCCGCGCGCCTCGAGCACGTCGAGCGCGTAGCCGAGCTGCTCGGCGGCGCCATCGGCGTGAGTGCAGGCAGCGGCGTCATGCCCCGCATGCGTGTCCGGGCCCTGACCGATCGCGAGCACCTGGGCGCGCTCGGTGCGGCGGTTGCGCGAGGACAGGCTCTCGATGCCGATGTCGGCATCGACGATTTCGCCGCTGCGCGGATCGACGTGGCTCGGGCCGATGGCGCCGAAGGACGGTGCCGCGTTGGTCATCCAGCGCACCGAGGCGCGGTTCACGTCCAGCGTGTCGAAGTCGGCATCGTCGGGCTGCACCTCGACGCGAATCGCATCACGGAAACCGATGCGCTCGAAGGCCTTGTTCCACTCCAGGATGCCGGCGCTGATGGCGCCGCGGTACTTGTCCGGGATGCTGCGGTCCAGCCAGTAGGTGATGGGCTTGACCGGCTCGGACAGCGCCGCCGCCGGGTCCTTCTTCTCCAGACGCCAGCGGTTGACGAAGCGCTGGCGCGGCGAGCGCGCGAGGTCGTCGCTGAAATCGCTGCGCACGCTCTGGAAGTAGCCGATGCGGGGATCGGAGGCACGCGGCGCCATCGGCTGCTCGGGCAACCGGGCCAGCGCGTAGTAGACGGTGACGAACAGGCTGCGTGCGTCGGGCACGGTGCCGGGCGTGCTCGGCACCACCGTCGCGCCCGGCTGGGCCTGGGCGATGCGGGCGGTGGCGTAATGCCCCAGCACCTCGAAGCTCACCGCGTCGGGCAGCGCGCGCTCCTTGCCGATCGCGGAGTTGCGCGCCTCGAAGGCGTAGCCTTGGCGGTAGCTGCGGTCCAGCGTCGAGGCAATGCCCAGCAGATCGCCGACGAACAGCGCATTGAGCTCGACCAGCACCGACTTGCGTTGCGGGTGCGGCTGGCTGGCCACCGGCGCGCTGGTGACGAGGCTCGGCGAGAACGCCGCCTGCACCGCACGGCCGGTCGGCGTGCCCGTGGCGGCGGTGTACGCGAGGTTCGGCGCGATCAACTGCACCTGATTGTTGAGCCGGCGGAACTCGACGATGCGCGGGCTGCTGGCCATCAGGCCGCCGAACAGCCCGGCCTCGCCGATGCCGGTGGCCAGCTTGGGCGAAAAGAAGTAAGGCCGGTTCAGATCCTCGGGCTTCAGCTCGAGCCAGAGCTTGTCCTCCTTGCGCCACAGCGTGAACAGGCCTTCGCTGGCCTTGGCGTCCTTCACCACTGTCGCGAAGGCCGGCGGCGCACCGGGTGCCGGTGCAGGCGCCGAAGCGGCCCCCGCGGCGGCCGGTGGCG
>NZ_AZND01000419.1:0-1932 GCF_000576205.1 Methylibium sp. T29
GCGAGCAAGCGCTGCCGCTGAGCTTCCGCGCCGAGGGCGCGGCGCTCGAGGCGCTGGCCGTCGGCCAGCCGGTGCGGGTGTTCGTGCAGACGCGCGACACGGTGCAGGGCATCGCCGTGCCCGTGGCCGCGCTGATGAAGAACGCCGCCAACCAGACCATCGTCTGGGTCAAGACGGCCCCGGAGCGCTTCGAGCCCCGGGCGGTGACCACCGAAGCGCTGGACGGCATCCACGCCGCGGTGACCTCGGGGCTGAAGCCCGGTGATCGGGTCGCGACGCAAGGCGCGACCCTGATCAACCAGGTCCGCTGAAGGAGCCCGCGATGTTCAAGTGGCTCCTCGACAACAGCCTGAGCAACCGGCTGCTGGTGATCATCGCCAGCGTGGTGCTGATGGCCTACGGCGCATTCACGCTCTCGCGCACCCCGGTGGACGTGTTCCCCGACCTCAACAAGCCCACCGTCACGGTCATGACCGAGGCCGGCGGCATGGCCGCCGAGGAGGTGGAGCAGCTCATCACCTTCCCGCTCGAGACCACGATGAACGGGCTGCCCGGCGTGGAGTCGGTGCGCTCCACCTCGTCGGCCGGCCTGTCCTTCCTCTACGTCACCTTCGACTGGCGCACCGACATCTTCCGCGCCCGCCAACTGGTGTCGGAGCGCCTGTCGGCGATGGAGGAAGGCCTGGCCGAGGGCGTGCTGCCGCGCATGGGGCCGGTCAGCTCGATCATGGGCGAGATCCTGCAGATCGCGATCCCGGTCGACGCGGCGAAGATCTCGCCGATGGCGGTGCGCGAGTACGCCGACTGGGTGCTGCGCCCGCGGCTGCTGGCGGTGCCGGGCGTGGCGCAGGTGATCCCGATCGGCGGTGAAGTGCGGCAGTTCCAGGTGCAGCCGGACACGCAGCGCATGGCCGAGCTGGGCGTCACGCACGAGCAGCTGGAGGCCGCGCTGCGCGGCTATTCCAGCAACACCTCGGGCGGCTTCCTGGAACTCAACGGCCGCGAGGTGCTGATCCGCAACCTGGGCCGCACCTCCCGGCTCGAGGACCTGAAGGACCTGGCGCTCACCGCCCGAGACGGCCAGCCGCTGCTGCTGCGCCAGATCGCCGAGGTGAGCTTCGCCGCCGCGCTCAAGCGCGGCGACGCCGGCTTCGAGGGCAAGCCGGCCGTGATCCTGGGCATCCAGAAGCAGCCGACCGCCGACACCATCGCGCTGACGCGCGCGCTCGAGGAGGCTCTGCTCGGACTGAAGTCCTCGCTGCCGACGGGCATGGAGGCGCCGCAGGTCACGTTCCGCCAGGCGAGCTTCATCGAGGCCTCGATCACCACGCTGCAAGGCAAGCTGATCGGCGCTTCGGTGTTCGTCGCGCTGATCCTGTTCTTCTTCCTCGGCACACTGCGCCCGACGCTGATCGCGCTGACCGCGATCCCGGTCTCGATCTTCATCACCGCGCTGGTGTTCCGCTACTTCGGGCTGTCGATCAACACCATGACGCTGGGCGGCCTGGCGATCGCCATCGGCGGGCTGGTCGACGACGCGGTGGTGGGCGTGGAGAACGTGCTGCGGCGCCTGAAGGAAGACCGCGCGAAGCACCCCGACAAGCGCCTGCACCCGATCGAGATCGTGGGCCGCGCCACGATGGAGGTGCGCTCGGCCATCCTGTACGCCACGGTGATCATCGTGCTGGTGTTCATTCCGCTGTTCGCGCTGCCGGGGCTGGAGGGCCGGCTGTTCGTGCCGCTCGGCATCGCCTTCATCGTCTCGACGCTGGCCTCGCTGGTGGTCTCGGTGACGGTCACGCCGGTCCTCGGCTTCTACCTGCTGCCGCGGATGAAGAACATCGACCACGGCGACACCCGGGTGCTGGCCTGGCTGAAGGCCGGCTACCGCCGCAGCCTGCAGCGGGTGCTCGACCGCCCGCGCGCCGCGCT
>NZ_AZND01000420.1:0-1925 GCF_000576205.1 Methylibium sp. T29
CAACCAGCCGCCGGTGCCGGCCACCGCGCCGGTCAACGGCAGCGCGCAGCCGTTGCAGACCGCGCAGGGCGGCAGCAGCGGCGGCAACAGCCGGCGCGAGGCCACCACCAACTACGAGGTCGACAAGACCGTGCGCGTCACGCGCAACGCTACCGGCACCATCAAGCGCCTGAACGCGGCGGTGGTGCTGAACCACCGTTCGGTCACCGACGCCAAGGGCAAGACCAGCACCACGCCGATCTCGGCCGAGGAGATGGAGAAGCTCACCGCGCTGGTCAAGGAGACCATCGGCTTCAACGCCGACCGCGGCGACTCGGTGAAGCTGATCAACGCTCCCTTCAAGGTCGAGAAGCCGCCGGTCGAGGAAGCGCTGCCGCTGTGGAAGCAGCCCGAGACCCAGGACCTGCTGCGCACGCTGGCCGTGCCGGGCGCGCTGACGCTGCTGGCGATGATCATCGTGTTCGGCGCGGTGCGGCCGGCGCTGAAGGCGGCCCAGCCGGCCCAGCCGCAGCGCCAGCTCGACGCGGTGGTCGACGACGTGCAGGCACTGCCGTCGCCGCCGACGGCCCAGGCGGCGGCCCTGCCCGCGCTCGAGGCGCCGGTGGTGGACATGCGGCTGAACCAGGCCCGTGCGCTCGCCAAGGAAAACCCGGCGGCCATGGCCAACATCGTGCGCGGCTGGTCCGCCAAGGAGGCCGCATGAGCTGGCGTGAGCCCCTGCGGAAGGCCGCCGCGCCTGACGCGACCTGGGGAAGGAAATAGCCATGGATGCCCAGGGACTGGAAGATGCGGCCATCCTGCTGATGTCGATCGGCGAGGAAGAAGCCGCCGAGGTCTTCAAGCACCTCGCCCCGAAGGAAGTGCAGCGCCTCGGCGAGACCATCGCCAAGATGAAGAGCGTGCCGCGCGAGCGCTTCGAGCAGGTGCTCGAACGCTTCACCGGCGACGCCGCCGACACCAGCATGCTGGTGAGCGACACCGACGAGTACGTGAAGGCCGTGCTGCGCAAGGCGCTCGGCGACGACAAGGCCAATCTGCTGATCGACCGCATCCTGCAGGGCGGTGATGTCTCCGGCATCGAGAGCCTGAAGTGGATGGACCCGAACTCGGTGGCCGAGCTGCTGCGCAACGAGCACCCGCAGATCGTCGCGGCGATCCTCGTGCACCTGGAGTTCGACCAGGCGGCCGAAGTGCTGAAGGAATTCACCGAGCGCCAGCGCAACGAGGTGATGGTGCGTGTGGCCACGCTCGACGGCATCCAGCCCAGCGCGCTGAAGGACCTGAACGAGGTGATGGGCAAGGTGCTCGCCGGCGGCGAGCGCATGAAGAAGTCGATGATGGGCGGTGTGAAGCCGGCGGCCGAGATCATCAACATGATGGGTTCGGCCATCGAGACCTCGGTGCTGGACTACATCCGCGAGGCCGACAGCGACCTCGCGCAGAAGATCATGGACAACATGTTCACGTTCGACGATCTGCAGAAGATCGACGACCGCGGCATCCAGGCGCTGCTGAAGGAAGTGCAGACCGAATCGCTGGTGGTGGCGCTCAAGGGCGCGCCGCCCGAGCTGCGCGACCGCATCCTTGCGAACATGTCCACGCGCGCGGCCGAGACGCTGCGCGAGGATCTCGAATCGCGCGGTCCGGTGCGCGTCTCCGAGGTCGAGGCCGAGCAGAAGGAAATGCTGAAGATCGTGCGTCGCCTGGCCGACGAGGGCCAGATCGTGCTGGGTGGCGGTGGCGATGACCAGTTCCTTTGAACGCAAGCTCGGCGCCAGCCCGGCGCCGCGCGATCCCGGCAGCCGCAGTCGCGCGACCGACGGCCCGGCGGCCGACGGCTCGCCGAACGCCTATGCCCGCTTCATCCCGCGCGAGGAAGTGCGCAGCTTCGCCGCCTGGCGGCCCAGCAGCTTCGGCGGCGCACC
>NZ_AZND01000421.1:0-1879 GCF_000576205.1 Methylibium sp. T29
CGGCTCGCCGCCGCGGCTGCGCCCCGCCGCGCGCTCCAGTGTCGCGTCGACGCGGGCGGCCCAGCGTTCGAGCTGCGGGTTGGACCAGTCGCGCTGCACCACGCGCTCGGCGTCGCGGTACTGCGACTGCAGCCAGCTCTGCCAGTGCACCGGCCCGCTGTCGTTCAGGCCGGGCACCACCAGCAGGCGAGGCACCTGGAACGCCGCGGTGCGCATGGCGTGCGGCCTACAGCGTGGCGATCGACACTTCGGTCGACTTGACCAGCGCGATCACTTCCTTGCCGGGCACCAGCTGCAGCTCCTTGACCGAGCGCGTGGTGATGACCGAGGTCACGATCAGTCCGGCCGGGGTCTCGACGTCGATCTCCGACACCACCGGCCCTTCGATGATCTCCTTGACCTTGCCGCGGAACTGGTTGCGGACATTGATGGCGGTGATGCTCATGCGGGGACTTCCTCTTCAGTGCAAAACCTGAAGGTAGCCTTCACCGCTTCTGCAACCAACGAAGCTCTTCGCCTGCCCACATGCGCAAACCGCATGTGGGCCCGCGCGGCGGGCCGCGCTCAGCGCACCGGCTGCCCGATCGTGCGCACCGTCGTCACCAGCGCCTCGGCCTGCGCCGCCGGCAGTGCGACCAGCGCTGCGCCGCGCGCGGCTTCCAGCGTGCGCGCCAGCGTGGTGGCATGCGGCAGCAGCGTGCCGAAGAAACGCAGCTCGGCGCCACGCGCCACGAGCACGGTCGGGAAGTTCTCGATGTCAAGGTCGAGCGGCGCGAGCGCATCGCTGTCGTCCTCGATGTCCACCCACACGCAGCGCAGCGCCGGCTGCTCGCGCGCCAGCGCCTCGAAACCGCGCGGTAGTCGCGGCAGGTGCCGCACCACTCCGCACACAGGCACGCCACCAGCCAGTCGTCCTCGTTGCCGCCCCGCGCGCTCGTCGTCATGCCGGCAGTGTGCCCGTGCGGCTGCGGCGCGCGGGGCGGTGGGGGAATGGGTCGGGCCGCTGCCCCCTCAGACCGCCCACCGCAGCCGATGGGCCCGGTACGGATCGGGCAGCGCCTCCGAGACCACGGGCTCGGCGGCCGGCTGCTGCAGCACGCGCTGCAGGATGGCTTCCTCGCGCGCGGCGAAGCCGGCGTCGCCGCGCGAGCGCGGCCGGGCCAGCGCGATGCGCTCGTCGAGCACCACCTGGTGGTCCTCGATCAGCAGCACGCGATCGGCCAGCGCCACCGCCTCGGCCACGTCGTGCGTCACCAGCAGTGCGGTGAAGCCGTGGCGGCGCCACAGGTTTTCGATCAGGCGCTGCATCTCGATGCGCGTCAGCGCATCCAGCGCCCCCAGCGGCTCGTCGAGCAGCAGCAGGCGCGGTGCATGCACCAGTGCGCGCGCCAGCGCCACGCGCTGGCGCTGGCCGCCTGACAGTACCGCCGGCCAGTCGTCGGCGCGCTCGGCCAGGCCCACCTGCGCGAGCGCCTCGCGGGCCCGTTCCTTCGCATCACGCCCCTCGAGGCCGAGCGCCACGTTGTCCAGCACGCGCTTCCAGGGCAGCAGGCGGGCGTCCTGGAACATCACGCGCAGGTCTCGGCGCTGTGCGAGCGGCTCGTCCGCGCCGTCGAGTGAGATGCTGCCGCGGCTCGCACTCTCGAGTCCTGCCACGAGCCGCAGCAGCGTGCTCTTGCCGCAGCCGCTGCGGCCGACGATGGCGACGAACTCGCCGGGCTCGATGCGCAGGTCGATCGCATCGAGCACCACACGGTCGCCGAACTGCTTGCCGACGCGGTCGAGCCGCAGTGCGGTACCGCGCGGCGTGTCGTTCGTGCTGCGCACGATGGCCGGCGCCTCGGCGGCGGCCGGCGCGCCGCGCGCATCGGTCCGCGCG
>NZ_AZND01000422.1:0-1858 GCF_000576205.1 Methylibium sp. T29
GGCCGAGCCCTGCGAGCGACATCGCGGCCGTTAGCATGGTGTTGGCCAGGTTTACGGGGATCAGAAGTAGCAATCCAGCGACAATCGATCGGTAGGCCAATGAGCACCCAATCAGGATGACAAGATTCAGTGCGCCAATGATTCGTGACTCGTAGCGCACCACCGTGTCGTTAATAGATTGCTGCAGCGCAATCGTTCCAGATGCCAAGCGAACTCGGAAGTTTGGATGCTCAGCTCCGATTTTCTCTACACATGCGTTTGCCTGCTTTAGAGCGTTGTCTACCGTATGCTGCTTGTTGTTCGCGTACCAGAGAGAAACAGTCGCGTTACGCTGCTCAAAGTCAGAGACATTCAGGAATGCCTTGGCATTTGTTCCAGCCATAAGCCTGTGACAGCAGCAGCCACAGCTGAGTCTTCGTTGTCGAGAGGCGCCCACTTTGGGTTGCCCCCGTTGAAAACTCGATTCGCCTCTGGCACGAGATCGGCGAAGGACAGCGTAGCCGTAGGTGGGTTTGGGCTTGCCTCCAAGCACTGCTGCAGATCGCGCATCGCAGTGATGGTTCCCGTTTGGCGGACGATACGGGCGCCACCCGTACCTTCGAAGACGACCTCCATCGTCATTGATCCAGGAAAATTTCTATTGATCTCGCGAACCGCAGCATTGAACTTTGACTCGTAACGCAGCAGATTCGTCCCTTCCACCGGGTTCCCGACTGGAATACGGAGCATGAAGTAGATCGAAACTGCAGTGATAGCGATGAACACTGCTGCGGTGTATCGCGCGGCACTCCCGTGAGCCAGGCCAGCAAAAACTTTCAGCGTGTTCTGCATGCCACGCTGAAGTGGTCCACTTTTTCCGTCGCTGCCGAGGACGTGCGACAGGTTCTTCGGTCGAGGCAGCAAACTCAGAACAATCGGCGTCAAGAAGACACTGCACGGGACGAGATTCAGAGCCCATAGCCCAGTGAACAGTGCGAAGCGCTCCATTGCTGGGATCGGCGCGAGCGCGACAAGCAGTAGACCGCACACATCGGTGAAGATCCCCAGAGTACCGGGCGCAACAAGAGAAACAAGCGAAAGCTCAGCGGCCCTACGCTGCTCGTAGCCGTCGTGTAGCAACTCGTAGTAGCGTTCGGTAGCCTGCACGCAATGGCTGAAGCAGCGCGCGATGAGCATCAACGGCACGACCATCAGCAATGGCTCGACAGGAAGCCCAAGCCAACCGACGAGACCGAACCCCCAGATCGTTGATACGGAGCTCACAATCAGCGGACCAACGATGCCCGACAAGTTGCGCATGTGCAGCGCCAGCATCACGAACATGAGGAGCAGCGTGAGACCGAAGATCTCAGCCGTGTTCTCACCAAAGGCGTAGATCCATCCCGTCATTACCGGAAAGCCGGCGACGTGAATCTCATGCTGGCTGTCCTGCTCTTTCTTGACGATCTCTTGAATGAAATCGAACGCCTTTCCGTAGTCGAGGTTGTTCTCGATGAATGTGGCGTTGATGAGAGTTGCCGTGTGATCAGACGAAACAAGGAACGTAGTGGCAGCCGCCGACTCCCCGACTCGGCGCCGGATCTCGGCCAAGTCTGCATCCGACTTGGGCGGCTCTTCATCCATGATCGGATTCGAGAAGATCCCGTCAGGAGTAACGACCGTGTACCGAGCTTTAGACGATGCAATCGACAAGATCTGGTCATGGTCGACGCCAGGCGCTAGGTCGATCTCGCGTGATAGACGCCAAACCTTATCCAGCGTGTCAACCTGAAAGACGTCCTTGCCATCTGTGCGCTTGACCATCAGCGTGACGGTCAGGGGACTGCCAAAGTTCGGGTGGTCTTTGAAGACCTTGACG
>NZ_AZND01000423.1:0-1824 GCF_000576205.1 Methylibium sp. T29
GGCAGCGCCGCGCGTGCCAGCAGCTCGGCCAGCAGCAGCACGCGCAACAGCAGCAGCAGCGACAGCGCGGCCGCGCCGTAGCTGCCGATGCGCGAGTCCTTCATGATGGCCAGCGCCTTCTCGCGCGGGGCCGCGCCCAGCAGGGCGTCGAAGGTGTCGGCCAGGCCGTCCTCGTGGAAGGCGGCGGTGAGCCACACGGTGGCCGCCACTGCCAGCGTTGCCGCCACGGTCGCCGGCCACAGCTGCAGCGCACCCAGCGCCACCGCGGCACCGGTGGCGCCGATCAACGCGCCCACCAGCGGGAAGTGACGCACCGCGCGCTGGAGCAGCTTGGACTCGTGGCCAACCCAATGCGGCACCGGCAGCCGCGTGAGGAACTGCAGCGCCACGAAGAAGACCCGCAGCTCGTGCCGCAACCCGGTCATGACGACGATCGGCTGACACCCGTAGCATCTGCCGTGGACCGGCTCACGCTGGCAGAGGCGAAGCTCGCCATCTCGGCCAGCACGCGGCACGCCGACTCCAGCAGCGGCCAGGCCAGCGCCGCGCCCGAACCTTCGCCCAGGCGCAGGTCCAGGTCGAGCAGCGCCTGCGCGCCCAAGTGCTGCAGCCAGCGCGCATGCCCCGTCTCCTGCGAGCGGTGGGCGAAGACGCAGCGCGCCAGCACGGCCGGCTGCCATGTCGCCGCCACGGCCACGGCGGCCGTGGTGATGAAGCCGTCGACCACGATCACGCGCCCCGTCGCCGCGGCCTGCTGCATGGCACCCACCATCGTCGCGATCTCCAGGCCGCCCAGCGCGGCCAGGGCCTGCAGCGGGGACATGGCACTGGCATTGGCGTCGAGCGCACGCTGCAGCACCGCCTGCTTGTGCGCCAGGCCGGCATCGTCCAAGCCGGTGCCGCGACCCGTGCACAGCGCCAGTGGCTGCCCAGTCAGGCGCGCCATCAGCAGCGCCGCCGCGGAGGAGTTGCCGATGCCCATCTCGCCCAGCAGCAGCACGTTGCCGGGCAGGCCAGCCACAAGCCGGCGCCCGTTGCGATGGCCGCCGCGCACTGCGTGGCGGTCATCGCCGGACCCTGGCTGCTGTCGGCCGTGCCCTGTTCGACACCGGGCACCTTCAGGCGTGCGAGTACGGGATGCGGGTCGAACTCGGCCGCGACGCCGCAGTCGGCCACCGTCAGCGCGAGGCCATGCTGGCGCGACAGCACCGACACCGCGGCGCCGCCGGCCAGGAAATTGAGCACCATCTGCCGCGTCACTTCGGGCGGGTAGGCCGAGACCCCCTGCGCGGCAATGCCGTGGTCGGCGGCGAAGACCACCAGCTGCGGCTCGACCAGGCGCGGCCGTTCGGTGCGCTGGATCAGCGCGAGCTGCAGCGCCAGCGATTCCAGCCGACCGAGCGAACCTCGCGGCTTGGTCTTGGCGTCCAGCGCGGCCTGCACGCACTGGCGCAGAGTGTCGTCGCCGAACCGGGCCGGCGGGAGTTCGGGCAGGGAGGATTCGATGTCTTGGGTCATGGATCAGGCTTGCTGGAGGTCAGGCGTTGAACAGCGCGCGCAAGGTGGCCGCGCCCAGGTGGTCGTCGATCAGGTCGGCCAGTGCGTCGAAGCTGTCGTCGAGCGTGCGCACGCGGCTGCCGAACAAGGCCCGCAGCGCCCCGGCGTCCTCGAACAGGCCGTGGGCCGCAATGCCGAGCACGGGCCCGGCCTGCCAGCCGATGGCCTCGCCCTGGCCGTCGAGCAGCGCGGGCGTGGCCGCACCATCAGTGGCCCAGGTGCGGCCGCAGCGGATCTCGTAGGCCGGCAGGTCGAGGCCGGCCAAGG
>NZ_AZND01000424.1:0-1805 GCF_000576205.1 Methylibium sp. T29
CGGCGCGCACACTTCAACTCCTTGGATGCCCAGCGGGAGGCCAGCGAAGCCTTCATCCTGAGCCAGAAGGCGCAGGGCTGGAAGGCGTCTCGGAAGGTGTACGACGATGGCGGCTACTCGGGTGGGAACCTGAACCGCCCGGCCCTTCGGGCGCTGCTGGACGATGTCGCTGCCGGGCGGGTGCAGATCGTGGTGGTCTACAAGGTGGACCGGCTGACCCGGTCCTTGGCGGACTTCGCCAAGCTGGTGGAGCTGTTCGATGCCCACGGGGTGTCGTTCGTGTCGGTAACCCAGCAGTTCAACACCACCAGCTCGATGGGACGGCTGACTTTGAACGTGCTGCTGTCGTTCGCACAGTTCGAGCGAGAGGTCACCGGAGAGCGGATCCGGGACAAGATCGCGGCCTCCAAGCGCAAGGGGCTGTGGATGGGCGGTGTCGCCCCGATCGGCTACAGGCCGCAGGAGCGGACCCTGGTGATCGACGAACCCCAGGCCGAGCGGGTGCGGGTGATGTACCGGCGCTACCTGGAGCTGGGCTGCGTGAGCCGGTTGCACCTAGAGCTCAAGAGCCTGGATTGGCGCACCCCACCCCGGACGACCCAGCGAGAAGGCGCAGCCGGGGATCGGCCGTTCAGCCGGGGGCACCTGTACCGGATCCTGGGCAATCCGGTCTACCGGGGCCGTATCGTGCACAAGGGGCAGGTGTTCGAGGGCAACCATCCGGCGATCGTCGATGAGGCCACCTGGCTGGCAGTGCAGCAGCAGATCGCCAGCAACCGGCAGGGGCAGCGTACGCGGGGGAATGCGAAGGATGCCAGCCTGCTGGCCGGGCTGGTGTTCGATGAACGGGGAGACCGGCTCACCCCCAGCCACGCCACCAAGGGGCAGAAGCGCTACCGGTACTACGTCGGGACCGAGGGCGACGACACCCTACGGATCCCGGCGCCGGAGTTGGAGAAGGCGGTGCTGCAGAGCCTGACCACCTTCCTGAACGACGAGGGGCAGGTGCTCGATGCGATCGAGACGACCGAGGCGCAGTTGATCCAGGCCGCGCTGCGGCAGGCGAAGGTGGCAGCAGCAAGCCTAGGCCAAGCAGCCACGCGGATCGAGACGATGCAGAGCCTGGTCGCGCGGATCACGGTGGGCACCGAGAACTTGCGGATCACGATCAAGGCCGGAGCAATAGGGGCGACGGCTCAGACCAGCATCGATCAGCCGGTGCAGCTCAAGCGCTGTGGGATGGCGATGCGCTTGATCGTGCGCAACGGAGCCACCCCCGAAGCGCCTCAGGTCGATGCGAAGCTGGTGGGCTTGATCTCTAAGGCGCAGGAGTGGTTCGCAGACCTGGCCTCAGGTCGATGCAGTGGGGTGGCGGAGATCGCCGAGAACGCGCAGGTCAGCACGTCGTACGTGACGAGGGTGATGCATCTGGCCTTCCTGGCGCCGGACATCGTGGAGCGGATCGTCAGGGGTGAAGGGCCGTCGGATCTGACGGCCGAGCGGCTCGGGAGGATGGGGCGCTGCCGATGGCGTGGGCGGAGCAGCGGGAGCTGCTGGGTATCGGCTAACAGACCTCGCCTCGACGATCACGGCTCCGCAGTGCGGGGCCGCGCTGCTTGGGGCGGTGATGGTCGGAGGAATTATCCGTACCACTTTGGAAGGCCACTGAGAAAGGCCTCCGAGAACGCGCTTCGATGGTCCGGTCAGCACCCTACTGAGAATGGCCATCGGGCCCGCAGGCCGCGCCACGCGGGGCTCGCGCGAAAAAAAGCCCGCGTCGTGCGCGGGCTTGGACTACCTGGCGG
>NZ_AZND01000425.1:0-1797 GCF_000576205.1 Methylibium sp. T29
GTCCCGCGGCGCCCGGCAGCCGCCGTTCAGCGCGCCGCGCTCGAGATCGGCGGGCAGTCGCGCATGCACCGCGCGGCCCGGGTGTCGGGCCGATCGTCGACCAGGAAGCCGTCGCGGTTGGGCATGCGCACCGCAGCCAGCGTCTGTGCGCTCATCACCGCATCGGCCGGCACCAGCCCGTTGAGGTGCAGCAGGTAGCCGCTGACCGCGTAGGTCTCGTCGTTCGTCAGCGACTGCGGCGCGTTCATCGGCATCGCACGCCGCACGTAGTCGAACAGGATCGGCGCATACGGATACATGCTGCCCGGCGTGAGCACGCGGCGATCGGTCTTGAAGGAACCGATGCCGCCGACCATGGGCCCGAACACCGGCCCACCGGCCGCGGCGGCGCCATGGCAGGCGGCACACTTGGCGTCGAACACCGCCTTGCCCGCCGCGACCGAACCCGACCCCGGCGGCAGCCCCGCGCCGTCGGTGCCGCGCACGTCGATGTTCCAGGCCTGCAGTTCCTGCTCCGAGATCGCATGGCCGTGCGGCGAAGGCGCCGCCGCGTTCGGCGCGGCAGCCGGGACCGCGCAACCTGCCAGACAGCACGCGACGACGAGGCCGCACCACGACAATTCAGGCGATCGCATTCTTCACCTCCCCGGCGGCATCGATGGACCACGGGAAGATGCCGTTGTGGTGCTGCACGAAGCCGGTGATCGCGCGGACCTTCTTGATCTCTTCCACGGTGGGTTGCACATAACCCGTCGAGTCGACGGCACGACTGGCGATCGACGTCGGTCGACCGTCCCATTTCCAGCGCAGCCTGAAGCGGGTCAGGCACTTGTCGAGCACCGGCGGCTCCAGCGTGGCCTCCTGCCAGGTGCGCCCGCCATCGAGCGTCACGTCGACGGCGCGGATGCTGCCCTGCCCGGACCACGCGAAGCCCAGGATCTCGATCTCTCCGGGACGCACCGTCATGCCGCCCGACGGCGAGGTCACCACCGACTTGGCTCCATCGCGAAGCTGAACTGTCGCCACTTCCCGTCCGGCATCGGGTCGGTGTAGCGCGCCGTCTCGCTGCGCAGGTTCCAGGGTTGGTCACCCAGCTTGATGCGGCGCAGCCACTTGATGCTGACATTGCCCTCCCACCCCGGGATGAACAGGCGCAGCGGGTAGCCGTTCTCGGGTCGCAGCATCTCGCCGTTGGCGGCGTAGACGATGAGTGCGTCCTCCAGCATCTTCTGCATCGGGATGCTGCGCGCGTGCGCCGCGCCGTCGGCGCCCTCGGCCAGCGCCCAGGTCGCTCCGGGCATCACGCCGGCCTCCTGCAGCAGCGTCGACACCGGATGCCCGTCCACTGCGCACACGACAGCATGCCGTGCGTCTGCTGCACGGTCTTCGACGCGGCCTTGAGCCAATCGGTCAGGCCGTTGCCGGAGCACTCCATGAAATAGAACTTCGACACCGACGGGTACTTCATCAGGTCGGACATCGTGAACACCAGCGGCTGCTTCACCATGCCGTGGATCGCGAAGCGGTGCTCATCGGGGTTGATCTCCGGAACGCCGTTGTGGTGACGCTCGTAGATCAGCCCATTGGGCGTGACGGTGCCGTGCTGCTGGTGCAGCGGCGTCATGCTCCAGTCCGAGAAGTTCTGCTTGTTGACGAAGACATCGGTCCGGCGACGCTTCACGTGCGCCTCGAACTTCGACGGCATGCCGTACTCGCTCTCCGGCAGGGCCCGCCCCATCGCCAGGTTCGCGGCCGGCACCGTCAGCGGCGCGGCCGCGCTGCGGCCGGCGGCGAGCG
>NZ_AZND01000426.1:0-1793 GCF_000576205.1 Methylibium sp. T29
CACCGCGACGCGCAGCGGTCCGGGCTCGGCGGCGCCGACCAGCGGCGCCGAGATCGACCAGGGATCACGCGGGTGCGCGCCCATCAGCGCCTGCAGCGCGGCACGCACGTCGGCCACGCGACGTGCCATCGGGCCCTGCACGTTCATCAGCTGCACCGCGAACAGGCGGTCTTCGGCCGGCACGAAGCCGGCGTCGGGCACGCGGCCCGCCGACGGCCGGATCGACGCGATGCCGCAGGCATTGGCCGGGTTGCGCAGCGAGCCGCCGATGTCGTTGCCCAGGCCGATCGCGGCCATGCCGGTGGCCAGCGCCACCGCGTCGCCGCCGCTCGAGCCGCCGGCGGTGCGCCCCGGATTCCAGGGGTTGAGCGTGGCGCCGTGCAGGCTGCTGTCGGTGTGCACCCGCAGCGCCAGGTCGGGCAGGTTGGTGCGGGCGATCGGGATCGCGCCGGCCGCGCGCATGCGTTGCACCGTCGGCGCATCCTCCGGCACCATCGCGCCAGCCAGCGCCGGCACGCCCCAGGGGGTGGGCAGGCCGGCCATGTCGATGTTTTCCTTCACCGTGATCGGCACGCCGTGCAGCGGACCGAGCGCGGCGCCCGCCGCCACCTGGCGATCGGCCGCCACGGCGGCGGCGCGGGCCTCGTCGGCCAGCAGACGGACCACGGCGTTGACGCGCGGGTTGACGGCCTCGATGCGCGCCAGATGGGCCTCGATCACCTCGACGCAGGACACGTCGCGCCGTGCGATCAGCGTGGCCAGTTCGAGGGCGCTGTGTTGCCAGAGTGCTTGCATGGGGTCCGCCTGGGTGGGGTGAAGGGGCAGGAGCGATGAGTGTGCGATTGCCGGACGGTGAGGACAGTCGCGCGCGCGACGCCGGCCTCAGGCACGCTTCGTCGCGATCAGCGTCCGCAGCGCCGGTCCCTGCAGGCGCGGCCGGTCGGCGTCAAGCGCGGTGAGCGGCTGCACCTCGCGCAGCGAGTCGCGGCTGCGCCGCGCGAGGTCCTGGTAGGTCTGGGTGCCTTCGAGTTTCCAGGCGATCTCGCGTCGCTCAGCAGCCGCTTGGGCCGGGCCGGCGTGCCGGCCACCAGCGTGCGCGGCGGCACCTGCATGCCGGCCGGGACGAAGGCGCAGGCCGCCACGATGGCCTGCGCGCCGACCTCGGCCTCGTCCATCACCACCGCGTTCATGCCCACCAGCGCGTCGCGCCGCACCACGCAGCCGTGCAGTACCGCGCCGTGGCCGATGTGGCCGTTCTCCTCGACCACGGTCGCCTGGTCCGGGAAGCCGTGCAGCACGCAGTTGTCCTGCACATTGGCGCCCGGCCCGATGACGATGCGTCCGAAGTCGCCGCGCAGGCAGGCGCAGGGGCCGACGTAGCAGTGCGCGCCGACGATCACGTCTCCGATCAGCACCGCCGTGGGGTGGACGTAGGCGCTCGGATCGACAACCGGCAGCACCCCGTCGATGGCGTAGCAGGGCATGGCGGCTCCGGGTAGGTAGTTGCAGGGATGGGCAGGAGCCCGAACCGGAACATATAGTCTACCGACTGGTCGGTCAATCATGCATTGCCCGAGCGCACACGGGAGATGTCCCGGCATTCCCTGGCAGAAAAGGCAGCACCGATGTCCGACCCCACGGTCCTCGTCGCGCAGACCGGCAGCGTGCGGACGCTGACGCTGCACCGTCCCGCCGCGCTGAACAGCTTCACCACCGAGATGCTCGGGCGCCTGCGCGGCGAGCTCGACGCGGCGGCGGCGACGCCGGCGTGCGCTGCGTCGTGCTGACCGGGG
>NZ_AZND01000427.1:0-1792 GCF_000576205.1 Methylibium sp. T29
CCAGCTGAGCCGCAGTGCAGCGCTCGTCAGGCTGACTAGAGCCTCCCTCGCGGAGGGAGGCTGGAGGGTGCGGCCGAACACGCTGGAGCTCCCTCGCGGAGGGGGCTCGGGGGAGCCGTGCGTAAAGCCGCAGGCTAGGAGGCTGCGCGGCTTCTGCCGCGCGGACTCCTAGCCTGGATCTTTCGCGAGTGACGTACTGGATGACTGTGGCGGGGGTTTGAGGCAGGGATCGGGGCCCTGAGCGTGGCAGTCGGGGCCATTCGGCGATGGTTGGATGCGTTTTGCGCCGCGCGAGGGCACGTTTACCCCTTTCCCCGGCTTGGGCTGCGGGCCTCGTTGGGGTCAACGCGCGGGCCAGGCACTGGGTGAGCGTCTACGGGACGGCGGCCAGTCGCGCGGCGGCCACTTCGAACACGTCACGCAGCGGATGCTGGCTGGCCAGCATCAGGCGTACGCGCCGCGTGTTGCGCAGCACCGCCGCGCCGATCTTGAGCAGCCGCGTGCGGATCGTGGCCGTGCAGGCCTGCTGCAGTTCGGTGCCCGCCAAGGCCAGCCGCCTGAGGTTGATCATCAGCGTATAGGCCAGCGCCGCCAGCAGCAGCCGCATCTGGTTGGCTGCGTAGCGGTGGCAACTGGCGCGGCGGCCGAACAGATCCAGCTGCGCCTCCTTGATGCGGTTCTCGGCCTCGCCGCGGGCGCAGTACACCCGCTCGTAGAGCTCGCTGGCCTCGCCGCTCAGGCTGGTGACGATGAAGCGCGCATCAGCGCCTTGCGCGCCATGTTCCAGCCGCGCGATGACGCGTCGCTCACGACCCCAGCTGCGTGCCGCATAGCTGAACTCGCCGATCAGTCGCTCCTTGTCGCCGCTGGCCGCATGACGCTCGGCCACGGCCTGGGCGGCCAGTGCGCAGTTCCACTCCAGCACCGGGTTCTTCTGCACGCCCAGCACGTAGTCGATGCCCCAGGCCTCCAGCCGGCGCAGCACCTTCGGGCGGCTGAAGCCGCTGTCGCCGCGCACGATGAGCCGCACGCCCGGCCAGGCTTGTCGCAGGCGCCGCGCCAGCAGCTTGAGCACCGCGCTGACGATGCTGGCCGGATCCCGCCAACTCGGCCGCAGCACGCAGGCCAGCATGTCCTGCCCGCAGAACACGTACAGCGGCAGGTAGCAGTAGTTGTCGTAGTGGGCGTTGAAGTGCGCGCGTTCCTGCTGCCCGTGCAGCGGCACGTGCGCGGCGTCCACGTCCAGCACCAGCTGCGTCGGCGGCGCCTCGCGGCTGGCCACGAACTGCTCCAGCAGCACGCCATGCAACGCCCAGGCCTGGCGCGCCCCAGCCGCGTTCTCCAGCCGGCTCAGCGTGGGCGCACTGCCCAGGCTGCGGTCCCGGCCCACCGCGGTCTGCCAGACCAGGTCGTGCCGCAACGTGTTGTGATCGGTCACGTCCTGCCAGCCACAGCACAGCCCGTAGATGCGCTGCGCCAGCAACTCGCGCATGCCGTGCTCGACGCTGGCTGCACGCCGCGAGTCGCCCACTGCGCGTGCTGCCGAACGGCTCAGACCCAGCCGTTCATCCACCCGCCGCAGCAGCACCACCCCGCCGTCGCTGGCAATGTCCCCGCCATCGAAGGCCGCCTCGATCACGCGCCTGCCCACGCGGCCAAGCTCCATCCGGCGATCCGTACACTCTGGCATTGGGCGACCTCCCTCGCTGGCTCGGTTCCATAGACGTCGAACACCTATGAAAACGAACAACGAAGACAGGTCGCCTACTTCATGCCTCGCGAAAGATCCAGG
>NZ_AZND01000428.1:0-1781 GCF_000576205.1 Methylibium sp. T29
CGGGCGCGCCCAGGCGCCGTTCCACAGCCACACGCGCTCGCCCAGGCGCGCCTCGCTGACGCCGGGGCCGACGGCATCGACGACGCCCATGCCGTCGCTGTGCGGCGTGACGCGGGGAAAGGGCATCACCGGGCTGCGCAGGCCGGCGCGGGACTTCACGTCGGAGGGGTTCACGCCGGACCACTGCAGCTTCACGCGCAGCTCGCCCGGGCCGGGCACCGGGTCGGGCAGCTCGCCGATCCGGAGCACGTCCCGGGCCGCTCCGGTGCGTTCGTAGAAGGTGGCGCGCATGGTCTTTGCAGGGGATGGGAAGAGGGATGATGGTGCCCGACATCGGATGCGCGTGCAGTGGCAAAACCCGCCAGCCCCTGCGACGCGTTCGGGCATCGATGCGCAGGCCGGCAGGGCCTACAGTGGCGGGAGATCATCGAAGGAGTCGCTGCATGAGCGGTCAAACAATCGGCGTCATCGGCGCCGGCACCATGGGCAACGGCATCGCGCAGGTGTGCGCCATGGCCGGGCTGGACGTGACGCTGGTCGACGTGTCGGACGCGGCGGTCGCGCGCGGCCTCGCGACGCTGGGCAGCAGCCTGGAGCGGCTGGTCAAGAAGGACAAGCTGACGGCCGCGGCCAGCGCCGCGGCGCTGGCCCGCGTGCGCGGCACGACCGACTACGCGGCGCTGGCCGGGGCCGACCTCGTGATCGAGGCCGCCACCGAGAACCTGGCGCTGAAGCTGCGCATCCTGCAGCAGCTCGCCGACGTGGTGCGCGAGGAGGCGGTGATCGCGACCAACACCTCGTCGATCAGCATCACCCAGCTGGCCGCGGCGGTGAAGGCGCCCGAGCGCTTCGTCGGCATGCACTTCTTCAACCCGGTGCCGCTGATGGCGCTGGTCGAGGTGATCGGCGGCCTGCAGACCTCGGAGGCGACGCGCGAGCGCGCGCTGGCCTTCGTCAAGTCCATCGGCAAGACGCCGATCGCGGTGAAGAACAGCCCGGGGTTCGCGGTCAACCGTATCCTGGTGCCGATGATCAACGAGGCGATCTTCGTGCTGCAGGAGGGCCTGGCCAGCGCCGAGGACATCGACGCGGGCATGACGCTGGGCTGCAACCAGCCGATCGGCCCGCTGGCGCTGGCCGACCTGATCGGCCTGGACACGCTGCTCGCGGTGATGCAGGTGTTCAGCGAGGGCTTCGACGACCCGAAGTACCGGCCCGCGCCGCTGCTGAAGGAAATGGTGGCTGCCGGCCGCCTGGGCCGCAAGAGCGGCCGCGGCTTCTACACCTACGCCTGAGGGCGGCCGCATGTTCCGCGCCTGATGCTGACGCAGGCGGACCGGCGCACCCATGCCGAGCTGGTGGAGCTGGACGAGTCGCAGCTGCCGCCCGGCGACGTGACGGTGCGCATCGAGTACTCCAGCCTCAACTTCAAGGACGCGCTCGCGGTCACCGGCCGCGGTGCGGTGGTGAAGCACTGGCCGCTGGTGCCGGGGATCGACCTGGCCGGCGTGGTCGAGCGCAGCAGCGACCCGGCCTGGCAGCCGGGCGACCGCGTCGTGGTCAACGGCTGGGGACTGGGCGAAACCGAATGGGGCGGGCTGGCGCAGAAGGCGCGGCTGTCGCCGCAGTGCCTGCTGCGGCTGCCGGCGGCCTTCACCACGCGCGAGGCGATGGCCATCGCCACGGCCGGCTACACCGCCGCGCTGTGCGTCATCGCGCTGCAGCGCCACGGCCTCGAGCCGGGCACGACGAGGTGCTGGTCACGGGGCGGCCGGCGGCGG
>NZ_AZND01000429.1:0-1774 GCF_000576205.1 Methylibium sp. T29
TCGAGACCCACCCCGACCAACCGCGGCGCGTCGAGGTGCTGGCCGCGGACCTCACCACCAGCGCCGGCGTCGAGGCGGTGCGGCGCGTGGCGCTGGCACGCCGCGCGAACGTGCTCGTCAACAACGCCGGCGTGGCGAGCTTCGGGCGCCTGGACGCGCTGGACGACGCCCACATCCTGCAGGCCGTGACGACCAACCTGGTGGCACCGATGCTGCTGACGCGGGCCCTGTTGCCGGGGCTGCTGGCGCAGCGCAGCGCGGCAGTGCTCAACGTGGGTTCGGTGCTCGGGCGGCTGGCGCTGCCGGGCTTCTCGGTCTACAGCGCCACCAAGTTCGGCCTGCGGGGCTTCAGCGAGGCGCTGCGGCGCGAGCTGACCGGCACGCCGGTGCGGGTGCAGTACCTCGGGCCCCGCGTCACCGAGACCGGCTTCAACGCGCCGGAGGTCGAGGCCTACAACCGCAAGACCGGCGCCGCGGTCGACCACCCGGACGACGTGGCGGCCGCGCTGCTGCAACTGCTGCGCGACGGCGCGGCCGAGCGCTTCCTCGGCCTGCCCGAGAAGCTGGCGGTGTGCGTGAACGGCCTCGTGCCGGCGGCGCTCGACGGCGCCTTCAAGTCGCACCGACTGGCGCTGTCGGGCGCCTGAACCCTGAAGATCCAAGGAGAACCCAGATGCTTGCTCGCTTCCCCCTGTTCCTGATGGCCAGCCTCGTGCTCGCCCTCCATGCGCCACTGCTGCGCGCCGGCCCCGTGGAGGACGCCGTCAGCGAGGTCCAGCACGAGTGGGAGGTGACGCGCTACCAGACGCCGCCGAAGGAGCGCGAGAAGCGCTACGAGGCCCTGGTCGCGAAGGCGCACCAGTTCAGCGAGGCCCATCCGGGGCGCAGCGAACCGCTGGTCTGGGAGGCATCGTCGTGAGTTCGCTGGCCGGCGAGAAGGGCGGCCTGGGCGCGCTCGGTCTCGTCAAGCAGGCCAAGAGCCTGTACGAGCAGGCGATCAAGATCAACCCGGAGGCCCTCGACGGCTCGGCCTACAACAGCCTCGGCGTCCTCTACTACAAGGTGCCGGGCTGGCCGATCGGCTTCGGCGACAAGAAGAAGGCCGACGAGCTGATGCTGTCCGCGCTGAAGCTCAACCCCCAGGGCATCGACCCGAACTTCTTCTATGGCGAGTTCCTGCTCGAGCAGAAGCGACCGGCCGACGCACTGGTCTACCTGGAGCGGGCGCTTCAGGCTCCCGCACGGGCCGGCCGGCAGATCGCCGATGCCGGGCGCCGCGACGAGGCCCGGGTGCTCATCGAGAAGGCGAACGCCCAGCTGGGCCGGTGAGGGACAGCGGCCGCGTGGCCGCATCGCGGAGGCCTGAACGGGTCAAGTTGGCCCGGGTCCTGCCGAAGAAGTCCGAGTGCGCTACCGGTGTCACCGGAGCGGGAGCACCGGACCGCCTTCCCGACCCTTGCCCATGACGATCTCCCACCCCTTCAGTCGCCTGCTGACCCGTCTGAGCGTCGGCCGCAAGCTGATGCTGATCTACCTGCTGGACCTCACGGCGGTGATCTTCGTCAGCAGCATCCTGATCAACGAGAAGTTCATCGCGATCGACTTCGCACGCAAGGAGATCGCCGGCAACGCTACATCGCCGGCATGCGCGATGGCCTGATCGATGCCGCGCTGGGGCCGGACGCGAGCGGTGCGGCGGCACGCACGGACCACCGGGCGGCGCTGGCGCTCGCCGAGCGGCAGCACGGCGCGGGCATGCAGAGCGAGGAGCCGA
>NZ_AZND01000430.1:0-1763 GCF_000576205.1 Methylibium sp. T29
CCCCTCAACGTTGTAGCCTTGCGTGAAGCCGCCGGTGATGCTCTTGGCTTGCTCAAACCGCGTCATCCGCCCATCCTGCACGTTGTGGAACATGCACGCGGTCCAAGACCAAGCAGTGTGCTTGCCATCCATCAACTTCTTGTCGCCCTTCTCGTAGAGACTGAAATGCGTCTCCAGCGACTTGAAGAGTTCGCCACGACGGTCATACGTGGCATACGCAATGAACATCATGTTGCGCACATCGACCCACACTCGCTTCTTGCTGACAGGGGCACGCGGGAATCCGACGGGCTCTGCTTCAAAGATCACGACATCAGGGCACAGCTCCATGTTTGCGTCATAGAACGTAAGGCCCTTGGGGCCACCGTGCACGGGTCGCTCCCAATTCGGATGATCCCCATACCACGTTTGCGAGACCCCGCCCAACAGAGGACCGCGGCCGACAATCTTGTAGTTCCCCCAAGTGAGCATTGGGTCGCCGGACGCCCACGCATCCGAGAGATAGAAGTTGATGCCGGCAGCAATCGGCTCGAACCGTTGGTTCGTCGGGAACTTTCGTACACGCTTGAACGCCGGCAGATAGCCCACCAACTCCGGGAACTTGCGTTGGTCGTAGTACCAAGTACTGAGATAGCTAGTTCCTCTTGAGTCGCTCGGCGCGGTGAAGAGGACCGTATTGAAGCGAAGCTTGTCCTCCGCACCAGGAAACACCTTGCCATCAACACGTGACTGGGTGTTCTGCTCGATCCAGACGAAATCGTACTGATAGCTAAGCGAACCATCAGGAGCAACTTCCTGGTCTCGCATACAGTAGAGCGAATTGTCGTGGCGCCCCCAAGAAAGCGTCAGATTCGCAGCCACCTCGGCTCCCGTCTTCGCATCGGGGAACGGATTACCACCAATCCATGGCTTGCCATCCAGCGTGACGATGTTTCCGTCCGCATTGAGCTTGGCTTTACCCTGGTTCCGCAGAGTAGCTTCAAGATGCTCATACGGGTACATCCTCGTCACATCTCGCGTAGTCGGCACGATCTTGATCTTCCGACCCATCTTCTTGATCTGCATGTACGCGACTGGGTCGAGCAGATCTTTAACAATGTCGACATTTTCGGCAGTAACGAAGTCGCCAGTTTTGACCTTCCCCTTCGACCAGGCATCTACCGACAACAATTCGTCGGGGTACGCCTTGGTGATATCCGCGGAGTTCCCGATCATCGGCCATAGAGGCCCCAGAACGCCGGCTGTCGCGATCCCTTTCGCGGTCTGCTCCAGGAAGAAGCGACGGCTAAAATCGTGGTCATACTTTCTGATATGCATAGTTGTCTCCTACGTTGTTTTCACGAACAGCAATCTTCAAGCATCGCGCATGAAGGTTAAGCAGGAACCGCAATCTGCGGTCTTTTCTCTACGGACTCCGATAGTCCCGTCATGTCGCTGTCTAGGAACCTCGGCCTAATCAGGTAGACCAGCAGCGGAAGAAGAATCAGAGCCAAGACCATGTTGATGAACATCACGATCACGAGAAGCAGCCCCATATCAGACAAGAACTTCAGCTCGGAAAGGAAGTACCAAGGAAGAAGACCAATAGTCATCAATGCCGCAGTAAAGAAAATCGCCTTTCCGCAGGTTGCAAGCGATATCCGGATAGCTGCACCAACATCCTTCTTTGCCGCGCCTTGGTACTCTTCGCAGATTCTGGTGAGCAGGTAAATTCCGTAGTCGATGCCAACACCAATCCCAATAGCAAGAATTGGGAGCGTGTT
>NZ_AZND01000431.1:0-1751 GCF_000576205.1 Methylibium sp. T29
CTGCTGCCGGCCCAGGCCATCGCCGGCCGGCGGCTCGCCAGCGCGCTGGCGCACAGCGAGCTCGAGCTGCGGCACGACGACGACCACGCAGAGCGCCCCACGCTGACGCTGGCGCGCGTGCTCGACGTGAGCCATGCGCCCTTCCCCGGCTTCAACCGCGCGCAGGCCGCGGTGATCGAGGGCGCGGTGCTGGTGAGCCGGCTGCACATGCTGGCGCCCGACAAGGTCGACACCGAGATGGGCTACCTGCAGATCGCCATCGACAAGACCGCCGGGCCCGAGGAACACGAGGCCTGGGGCTGGCTGCGCGAGGCCGTGGCGCGGCAGCGGGTGCAGGCCGGAGCCGGCACATGAGGCTGCTGGTGAGCGTGCGCAACGTCGAGGAGGCGCTGGCCGCCGCGGCCGCCGGCGTGGATTTCATCGACCTGAAGGAGCCGTCCGCCGGCGCGCTGGGGGCACTGCCGCCGGCCACCCTCGAAGCCATCGTCGAGGCGCTGCAGCACGCACCGGGCCGGCGCCCGATCAGCGCGACGATCGGCGACTGCGCCGGCACGACCGAGGTGCTGGAGCGCGTGGCCGAGACCGCCGCCTGCGGTGTCGACTACGTGAAGGTCGGCATCGCGCCCGGCCAGCATGCGCTGCTGGACGCGCTGGCCATGTGCGGCCACGCGGTGGTGCCGGTGTTCGTGGCCGACCACGGCATCGACGGCGCGCTGCTCGCCCGCGCCGGCGCGCTGGCCTTCCCCGCGCTGATGCTCGACACCGAGGACAAGGCGCGCGGCAGCCTGTTCGACATCGCCAGCGAGGTGCAGCTGCAGCGCTTCGTCACGCAGGTGCGGCGCAGCGGCAAGCTGTGCGGCCTGGCCGGCGCGCTGCGCTTCGAGCACCTGGCGCGCCTGCAATCCATCGCGCCCGACTTCGCCGGCTTCCGCAGCGCGGTGTGCAGCGGCGCACGCACCGCCGCACTCGACCCGCAACGCGTGCGGGCGCTGCGCGAGCAGCTGCAGTGCGAGGACGCCGCGCAGGCGGCGTGAGAGAAAACTAGTCAGCGAACGGCCGGCAGCTGAGCGACTCGTCGAGCAGCAGCGCGCGTGCGCGGGTCAGCTCGCCCCTGTGCAGCAGGTCGATCGGGAAAGCCGCCTGGCGCGCGCGCTGCGCGAAGCCGGCGTCCAGCACGCCCGCGTCGCCCAGCTGCGACAGCGTGAGCCGGCCATCGATGGTGCAGGACTTGACGACCAGCAGGCGCTCGGCGTGCAGACGCTGCGCGAGCCACAGCGCCAGGCTGTCGGCGCTGGTGTCCCACGTGGTCAGTTCGTCGGGCCGGCTGCGCAGCAGGTCGAGCGGCAGCCACAGCGCCGTCTGGCCGCCCTTCAGCACGCGCCGCAGCGGCTGCTCGCCGGCGGCGGCCTGCAGCGCCGGGCACAGGCCCTGCAGCATCAGCGCGGTCTGCGCCATGCCGAGCACCGCCATGTTGTGCGCCACCAGGTCGTCGAACTGCCAGTGCGACTGCGCGTCGCGCACCTGGTCGGCGAAGGCGCCGCCACCCGGCACCACGATCACACGGCCACCGCCCAGCTCGGCCAGCAGGTCCAGCCACTGCGGCAGCGACGCATCCTGGTTCAGGCTGCCGCCGAGCTTGACGACCCACATCAGGCCGTCTCCCGCACCCGCAGCAGCGCGACCGCCGCGCTGGGGGCACCCACCTGGGCCCGCCGCTGCAGCGCCGCGTCGGCCTGCGGCAGGTCGTCGAG
>NZ_AZND01000432.1:0-1741 GCF_000576205.1 Methylibium sp. T29
GCGCAACTGCGCCGCGAAGTCGCCCCAGTGCCGCGCCTCGCGCGTCAGGCCGCGCAGCAGCACCCAGGGCTCGGCGTCGTCCGCCGCAGATCGCACGCCCGTGCTCACCGCCGCACCCCCGGTACCAGCGCGCCAGCGCCTGCTCCTGGTGCTGCTCGCGTGCCGTGCCCTGCGGCAGCCAGGCGGCATGGCCGCAGGCGGCGCGGGCGATGAAATCCAGCCAGGCCACGTGCCGCCGCAGCACGCGCTGCTGGCGATGCTGGATCAACGGATTGAACAGGCCGTGGCGCGTGAGCAGCTGGCGCGGGTTCTTCTTCACCCACAGCCACGAGCCCATCTCCAGCGTCAGCGGCAGGAACACGCGCTCGGAATGCTGCTCGCTGGCGCGCAGATAGAGGTGGTCCCACAGGTCGCCGTGCGCCAGGTACTGGCGGCTCTGCGGCTCGAACACGTAGCGGTGGTGAGTGTGCGCCTGGTCGAGCAGGACGTTCAGCGCATGCATCTCCGCCAGGTGCGGGATCGGCCGTGCCGTGTGGGCGTAGGGAAACCAGATGCGGTCGTGCAGGCCGAAGCCCGAGTGGCAGTCGACCGCGACGCTGAAGCGCCGCGTCAGCAGCTCCTCCTTCACCACGCGGCACAGCGCCTGGCTCTCGGCCTCCATCGCGGCGCCCAGCGCGCCGCGGTACCACGGCAGGCCGGCGCTGAGCCGCTGGCCGCCCACCAGGAAGGGCGCGCGATCGTCGGCGTCGACCGGCGCATTGCGCATCAGGTCCACGCCTTGCGGGTTGGCGCGCGTGCCGCGCCACAAGCCGCCAGGATTGACCAGCGGCATGAACACCAGGCGCAGCATGTCGAGCTGGCGGTGCAGCAGCACGTCCCACGACAGGCGGTTCACCACGCTGCGCAGGCAGGCCAGCACCACCTCGGCGCCGATCCGCTCCAGCCCGTGCACGCCGCCGAAGAAGCCCACCGCCGGCAGCGCCGGATCGGGGTTGCCCAGCGTGATGGCGTGAACCGGCAGGCAGAGGCCGTCGCCGACGCTCACCTCGCACACCACGCGCTGCTGCAGGTGCGCGCCGCCTTGCTCGACGATGCGCTGCAGTTCGGCGAGTTCGGCCAGTTCAGGAGAGATCACTCGGCACAGTCCGGCCACGGGAACCCCAGGATAGCGGCGCCGACCCGCCGGCATGGCCTTCTTCATGCGCCGCGGCGGGTTTCACCGCACCGCCATCAAGGTGTCACATGCCGCCGCTAGCGTGCGTCGGCACGGGCCTGTTCCAGGTCCGGCGCAACGCAGGGAGCCCCCATGAACGACGGTCGCACTCGACGCCAGCCTTTCGGCCTTCCGGCGCGCGCCCTCGGCAGCGCGCTGCTGTGGGGGGCGGTGGAGTTCGTCGCCTTGTGCCGCTCGCGCTGGGTGGGGCGGGGGCTGCGCAAGGCCTGACGCGGCCGCAGCGCGCGTCGCGCGGCAGGGCTCTACCAGTCCTTCAACCGCCGCTTGAGCTTCTGCACCACCACCGCGTGCATCTGCGACACGCGCGAGGGGCTGACGCCCAGCGACTCGGCGGCGTCCTGGTGGTCCAGGCCGCGCTCGTAGATCATCTTCATCATCAGCTGCTCGCGCTCTTCGAGCGTGTCGAACGCCGCGTTGAGGCCGTCGTGCGCTGGCGGCGCTGCAGGGCGGCCAGCGGGTCGGCGTGGTCGTCGGCGGTGGCGTGCAGGTCGTCCTCGGCGCCGCGGG
>NZ_AZND01000433.1:0-1722 GCF_000576205.1 Methylibium sp. T29
CCCGCCCCGCGGCCGCCGCCGGCGGCCCCGCGCCCACCAGCGTCGACGGGCGCGTGATCGAGGAGTTCGCGCGTGACTTCCTGAAGGAGCGCCGCAGCGAGCGGCGCTGGCGCGCGTTGCGACGGCTCGCCTGGCTGGTGATCTTCGCGCTCATCGCCTGGGCCCTGATCACGCAGCAGCGCAATGCCGCCGTGCCGAGCGGGCCGCATACCGCGCTGATCGAGATCCGCGGCGAGATCGCCGCAGAGGCGCTGGCGAGCGCCGAGGGCATCAATGCCGCGCTGCGCACCGCCTTCGAGGACGCCGGCGCCCAGGCCGTGGTGCTGCGCATCAACTCGCCCGGTGGCAGCCCGGTGCAGGCCGGCCTCGTGACCGACGAGATCCGGCGCCTGAAGGGGCTGCACGCCGACAAGAAGCTCTATGCGGTGTGCGAGGAACTGTGTGCCTCGGCGGCCTACTACATCGCCGCGGTGGCCGACGAGATCTTCGTCGACAAGGCGTCCATCGTCGGCTCGATCGGCGTGCTGATGGACGGCTTCGGATTCACCGGCACGATGGAGAAGCTCGGCGTCGAACGCCGCCTCATCACCGCCGGCGACAACAAGGGCCTGCTCGACCCCTTCTCGCCGCTCAGCGAGGCCCACAAGGCCTATGCGCAGGCGATGGTCAACCAGATCCACCAGCAGTTCATCAAGGTGGTGAAGGACGGCCGCGGCGCGCGCCTGAAGGAGGCGCCCGAGACCTTCTCCGGCCTGTTCTGGAGCGGCGAGTCGGCGGTGCAGCAGGGTCTGGCCGACCGGCTCGGCAGCCTGGACTACGTGGCGCGCGAGGTGGTCAAGGCCGAAGAGGTGATCGACTACACCCCCAAGGAGAACGTGGCCGAGCGCCTGGCCAAGCGCTTCGGCGCCGCGGTTGGCGCCGGCGCGGCCAAGGCGCTCGCGGGACCGTCGCTGCGCTGACGGCCGGAATTGCCGGCCTGTTCGGCGCTTCGACCGTCCTGCAAGTCTTCCAGAATCCTCCGAGGGCGGCGTTTGCCGCCCGCCCCCCCGCGCACGCGCGGACGCAGCATGGACGGAGACCGGGCGGTGGCCCCGAGCAGGATGACGAACGACCCGATGGCCAGCGGCGGTTTCCACCGACCCCGCGCGCGCAGCCCGAGCGGCCCGAGCGGTCGCTGGCGGCCTCGCTCGCGCTGCTCGCCGCCCTGCACTTCGTGTTCGCCTACGGCGCGATCCACCTGTCCCGTCAGCCGGGCAGCGTCGCCACGCTCTGGTATGCCAATGCGGTGGTCGCGGTCGTGCTGCTGTCGCGCCGGCGCGCCGAATGGCCGCTGCACCTGCTGGCGATGGCCGTGGCCAATGTCGCCGCCAACCTGTTCAGCGGGCACGCGCCCGGTCTGAGCCTGTCTTTCCTGCTGCCCAATCTGCTGGAGGCCTCGCTCGCGGCTGCACTGCTGCGTCTGGCCGGACCGCCCGCGCGCTGTGTCCAACAGGTCGGAGCGCTGCTGTGGGCGCTGGTGCTGGGGGCCGTCGTGCCGAGTCTCGTCGGCGCCACGCTGGGAGCGGCGGTGCTGTCGATGCAGTTCGACGCGCCCGTCGGCTCGCTGTGGTCGGCCTGGTTCGTCGGCACGGTCATCGGTGGCGTGTCGGTGCTGCCGCTGGGCCTGCTGCTGCTGGCGCGTGGCGGTCGGGCGGTGTGGGCGGCGCTGGCCCGGCCCGCGGT
>NZ_AZND01000434.1:0-1720 GCF_000576205.1 Methylibium sp. T29
ACCAGCCCCGCGGCAGAGAACAGCGCCCCGAGCGCGATGGCCCAGGGCTGCGGGTTGGCGATCGGCCGCGCAGCGCGTTGCGCAGGCGTGCGCCGAGCGGCAGGTGCGAGGCCGCATGCATCTGCGCCAGCGCGAGGCAGACCGAGCTGACGATGAACATGTCGACCAGCAGCGTGACCATCACCGGGCCGGCCGCGGCTGCACCGATCAGCGCCGTCATCATCGGCATGCCCATGAAGCCGCTGTTCGGGAAAGCGGCCACCAGCGCGCCGAAGGCCGCATCCTTGAGGTGCACGCGCGCACCGAGAGTGAGCACGACGGTCAGCGCCACGAGGCCGAGGCCCGCGAGCGTGTAGACCGCCAGCATCGTCGGGTTCAGCAGGTTGCCGATCGGCGTGCCCGCGCCGAAGCGGAACAGCATGCAGGGCAGGGCGAAGAACAGCACGAAGGCGTTGAGGCCGGGGATCGCGGCCTCCGGCATCACGCGCGTGCGCGCCGCGAGGTAGCCGCACAGCACGAGCGCGAAGAACGGCACCGTGACGGACAGGATCGCTTGCATCGCGGCGGCAGTATGTCAGGCCGCGCACCGAGGCCTCGGCCGGCAGCGCTTGGCTATCATCGCGCGCCCCGCCGTTCGCCACGGCTCCGTCCCGTCGTCTCCGCTCCGTCCTCCTTGTCCGCGCCTGTCTCGCTCAACACCGCCCAGATGCAGGCGGTTCACCACCTGGCCGGCCCCTGCCTGGTGCTGGCCGGCGCCGGCTCGGGCAAGACGCGCGTGATCACGCACAAGATCGCGCGCCTGCTGGAGGCCGGGCTGGCTCCGTCGCAGATCGCCGCCATCACCTTCACCAACAAGGCGGCGGCCGAGATGCGCGAGCGCGCCAAGGCCCTGGTGGGGGCGCGGCCGGCCAAGGGCCTGCTGATCAGCACCTTCCACTCGCTCGGCGTGCGGCTGCTGCGCGAGGACGGCGCGGCGCTGGGCCTGAAGCCGCAGTTCTCGATCCTCGACAGCGACGACGTGCTGGGCATCCTGCGCGACGCCGGCGGCACCACCGACGCCAAGACCGCGCGGCGCTGGCAGTGGGCCATCAGCCTCTGGAAGAACCAGGGCCTGACGCCGGCCCAGGCCGAAGCCGAGGCGAAGAACCCCGACGAGGTGCAGGCCGCGCGCGTGATGACGCGCTACCAGGAGCGGCTGGCCGCCTACCAGGCGGTGGACTTCGACGACCTGATCGGCCTGCCGGTGGCGCTGCTGCAGCGGCACGACGTGGTGCGCGCGAAGTGGCAGGCCGCGCTGCGCCACGTGCTGGTCGACGAGTACCAGGACACCAACGCGCAGCAGTACGAGCTGCTCAAGCTGCTGGTCGGCGACGGCCAGGGCGGGCGCGACCGGCCGGCGATGTTCACCGCGGTCGGCGACGACGACCAGAGCATCTACGGCTGGCGCGGCGCGACGATCGACAACCTCAAGCGCCTGCCGCAGGACTACCCGGACCTGCAGGTGATCCCGCTGGAGCAGAACTACCGCTCGACCGGCAACATCCTGCGCGCTGCCAACCACGTGATCGCGGCCAACCCGAAGATCTTCGACAAGAAGCTGTGGAGCGAATTCGGCGACGGCGAGCCGGTGCGCGTGGTCGAGAGCGACAGCGAGGAACACGAGGCCGAGCGCGCGGTCGCGCGCATCCAGGCGCTGCGCGGCCAGGGCGGCGCGGCGGCC
>NZ_AZND01000435.1:0-1712 GCF_000576205.1 Methylibium sp. T29
CCGGCGCGCGCGGCGCCGATGCCGAGTGCCTGCGCGCAGCGGCCGTGCTCGAAGCACTGCTGCTGCCGCCGCAGCGCTGAGGCCGGCGCCCGGCTACTTCCTGCAGTCGCCTCCCACCGACACCGAGCCGTCCTTGCACTCGGTGAGGAGGGGCTCGCCGCGCGGCCGGTCCGTGACCGTGGGCGCGGGAGCCGCAGCCACGGAGCCCTCCTCGCCACGCGTGTAGACGATCTTCTTCGTGCCCAGCTCGCAGCGGCCCACCACCTTGGCGGAGGCGCCGACCGCGGCATCGGCATCGACCGTGGTGACCGTGTAGTGCGTGGCGCCCGAGGCGCGCACCTTCGCGTCGATGCGCTCGCGCAGCTGCTCGCAGCTCTGCGCCGCACCGGCCACGCCGCTGACACCACAGAGCAGCACGGCGGCGCCGGTGCACAGAGAAAAGGAGAGCCTGTGGATCCGCATCGCGAGCCCGCCTTGAAGAGAAAGAAGAAGACCTGAACGGAGGGCAGTCTAGCGGCGGGCCCTGTGACGAAACGTGAGGGACGGTGTCGTCAGTGTTCGGCGGGCCGCGCCGCCACGGGGCTCTCGCCCGGGGGCCTGGCGGCGGGGTCGAGCAACGCGCTTCGGGCGTACCCGGGGTGCGCGTTCTCCAGCTCGACGATCAGGTCGTCGACCTGCGCGAGGAACTCCTCGCGGCCGGTGTGCGGGCCCTGCAGGAACAGCGCCGACGAATGCTCGGCGAGCTGGTGCTCACCGGCCATGCGGGCCCAGCGCCGGACTTCACAGTACAGGAGCAGGGCCAGTCGGCCCAGGTCGCCGCTCCTGCGCGCGTGCCGGAGGTCTCCGAGAAGATCCTCCAGGCCGAGCTGCAGCCGCAGCGACGAGGCGCTCATGGCACGCTCTTGCCAGGCTCAACCGCGCTTGGTCTTGGCGGCCTTGATCACCGACCGGTCACGGCGGCGTAGTTGGCTTCGGCGGTCTCGGCGGCCTGGCGGCTGGCCTTCTGCAGACCGTCGACGGCGTTGTTCAGGGTCGCCAGCGACGACTTGAACAGCGCGATGCCGTTGCTCGCACCTTCGGGCGCGTTCTTGCCGGCGGACTCGACCAGGGCGACGAACGAACTCTGCGCCGCAGCGGCCTGCTCGGCGGCGAGCTTCTCCACGTCGGCCTTGAAGCCGGCGACGATGCCGTACACCTGCTTGCCATAGGCGGAGGCCTTTTCGGCCGCGGCCTGCAGCGGGGCGGCCTGCAGCGCCAGCAGGGCTTGCGGGTCCTTCGCCGACAGCGCGGCCCGCCCGGTTTCGGCCACTTCGTCGAGGCCGGCCTTCGCGACCTGCAGGTTGAGCGCGGTGAGCTGCTCGACGCCCTGGAAGGCCTTGGCGGTCAGGCCCATCATGGCTTCGAAGTTGGCCTTGTTCGTGGCGGCGAATTGTTCGGTGTTCAGCATGGGAAGCTCCAGTCGATCGGGGTGAGGGGTGGACAGATTTTGCTGCGATGCAGCATGACCTCATCTTACTGAAAGAATCGGCGAATGGGGCACGGATTTGTTGCGTTGCAGCAATCTAGAGGCAAGTTCCTAGAACCCCCGGGCTCCGGCCCTGGCGCGGGCCCGGTCGCTCCGCGCTGTACCCTGCCCCGATGGACTCCCTGATCGCCGCCGCCGCACGCGCCCTGGCCGCCGGCGACGCCCTCGGCGCGCTCAAGCGCGTGGC
>NZ_AZND01000436.1:0-1711 GCF_000576205.1 Methylibium sp. T29
GCGCCGTCCCGGCCGCAGGGCGCCGCGCTGAGCCCAACCTTGTTCCGCCACCCGCGGGCGTCGCGCGAGATCGACCTCGGTCGCGCCGTCATCGCCTATGAATTCCAGCGCGCGCGGCGCCGCTCGATCGGCATGGTGGTCTCGGCCGAGGGGCTGAGCGTGCGCGCGCCGCGCTGGGTCGGCCGCAGCGAGATCGACGCCGCGTTGCGCGAGAAGGCGGCCTGGATCCAGGCCAAGCTGGTCGAGCAGCACGAGCGCGCGCAGAAGCACGCCGCCTCGCGCATCGAGTGGCGCGACGGCGCCAGCCTGCCCTTCCTCGGCGAGACGCTGATCCTCGTGCTCGACCCGCGCGCCACCGGCGCGGTGCTCAACAGCGACGCGGCGGCGCTGCCCGGCGTGCCGCGGCTCACGCTGCACATCGGCCTGCCGCACAGCGCCGCGCCCGAGCAGATCCGCGACGTGGTGCAGGCCTGGCTGCAGCGTCAGGCGAAACGCCTGTTCGAGGAACGCTGCACCCACTTCGCGCCGCGCCTGAAGGTGCAGGTGCGCCGGCTGGCGCTGAGCTCCGCCCAGACGCGCTGGGGCAGCGCCAGCGCCGACGGTTCGGTGCGCCTGAACTGGCGCCTCATCCACTTCGCGCTGCCCACCATCGACTACGTGGTGGCGCACGAACTCGCCCACCTGCGCGAGATGAACCACAGCCCGCGCTTCTGGGACGTGGTGCGCTCGGTCATCCCCGACCTTGACACGGCCCGCGGCGCGCTGCGCCACGAGATGGTGCCGGCGTTCGACTGACGCGCGGGCGGGCGTCGGGCTACCAGCCCAGCGGCCCGGCCCAGCCCCGGTAGAGCTTGGGCAGCGGCGTCGCGTAGTCGCCGTGCTTGCTGGTGCGCAGCCCCAGGCCGACCAGCGCCTCGGCCAGCTTGACCGCGGCGGCCACGCCGTCGATCACCGGCACGCCCAGGCGCTGCTGTAGCGTGCCGCACAGACCGGCCATGCCGGCGCAGCCCAGCACGATGGCGCCGCTGTGGTCCTGCGCCAGCGCGGTGCGCGCGCTCGCCTCGATCTGCGCCAGCAGCGCGTCGCCGGCTTCCTCGAGCGCGAGCACCGGGATGTCGGTGCCGTGGATGCCGCGGCAGCGTCGCTCGAAGCCGTACTTCAGCACCAGGTGCTCGGCGATCACGCAGGTGCGCGTCATCGTCGTGACGACCGAGAAGCCGGTGGCCAGCATCGAGGCGACGTGGAAGGCCGCCTCGGCGGTGCCCAGCACGGGTGCGTCGGTCGCCTCGCGGGCCGCGTCGAGGCCAGGGTCGCCGAAGCAGGCGATCAGCACCGCGTCGGGCGCCAGCGGCGCGGCCTGCCGCACCTGTTCGGCCACGCCGGCGGCGGCGAACACCTCGTCGTAGTGGCCCTCGATCGACGCCGGCCCGAAGCCGGGCTGGGTGGCGATCACTTCGGTGCCCGCGGCGGCGACTGCGCGCGCGGCGTCGGCGATGCCTGCGGTCATGCCGGCGGAGCTGTTGGGGTTGATGAGCAGCAGCTTCATGGGATTCATCTCGTGAACAGGATCAGTGCGTTTTGCATACAAAACGCGCGGGGGGACCAGCGATGGTGCGCGCCTGAGGTCGGTCGAGCGGGCGCCCGCCGCACCTTGCGAGGCGCGTGCAAGGACCGCACCCGGGCGTCGCGGCCGGCAGGGCCGCAGCGGCGG
>NZ_AZND01000437.1:0-1708 GCF_000576205.1 Methylibium sp. T29
CCGCACGCCCGACGTGGTCGCCCGGCCGGCACCGGAAGTGGGCGGCAACGGCCTGCAGGGTCCGCCGACTCCGGCACCGAGCTTCCTGTCCAAGTACTGGGAACTCGACCGCGCCGACAAGCGCGGCACCTTCAACTTCACCGGCTACCGACCCAACTTCCTGCTGCCGGTGCACGTGACCACGCGCCTGAACACCCGTCCGTCCAGCCCCAGCCCGGACCGCACGGCCGAACTCGGCGACTACAAGCGCGTGGAGGCCAAGTTCCAGCTCTCGCTGCGGACCAAGATCGCGCAGAGCGTGCTGCTGCCCGACGCCGACCTCTGGGTCGGCTATACGCAGCAGTCGCTCTGGCAGCTCTATAACAAGGGCGATTCCGCCCCCTTCCGCAGCAGCGACTACGAACCCGAGGTGATGTACGTGGTGCCGGTGCCCGAGGGTCTGCGGGCGCTGCCGTGGGGCTGGCAGTGGCGCTACGGCATGCTGGCCTTCGCCCACCAGTCCAACGGCCAGACCAAGCCGCTGTCGCGCAGCTGGAACCGCGTCTACGCGGGCGCCGGCTTCGAGCGCGAGGACGTCTCGATCGCGCTGCGCCTGAACCGGCGCGTGCGCGAGAACGCCGATGACGACGACAACCCCGATCTCACCAGCTACCGCGGTCGCGGCGACGTGACGCTGAACTGGACCCCCGGCCGAGCGACCGCCGCGCTGCTGTGGCGTACCAACTTCCGCGACCTGCGGCGCGGCGCCGTGCAGTTCGACTGGACCTTCCCGGTCGAGCCCGGCAGCCCGCGCGCGTTGCGCTGGTACGTGCAGCTGTTCAGCGGCTACGGCGAGACCCTGCTCGACTACAACTTCCGTCAGACCAGCCTGGGGCTGGGGCTCACGCTGTTCGAGTTCTGAGGCGCCATGGACGAGCGCTCCACGTGCGCTCAGTCCGGCATTGGGCCGAACAGCCCGGCCGTGCGCGCCGTGAGCGCGGCATGCTCGCGCTCCCCGAGGAGTCGCCAGCGCAGCGCGAAATCCAGCGTCGCCAGCGCGGCATCGACCGTCATCGTGTCGCCGCCCGCCAGTGCCAGCGCCTCGGCCACCGGCAGCAATTGCAGCGAGGCGACCTCGCCGTCCTGGTTGCACGGCTGCACGCCGGGCGGCAGCGCCAGGTCGTAGACGAACAGCTGCTCGCGCTGCAGGCCGTGGCCGGCGCAGTCGGGCAGCGCCCGCTGCAGGTCGATGACCCGGCGCGCGTGGCCCGGCGCACGAGGTCGGCGGCCAGGCCCGCCTCTTCCCAGCCTTCGCGCACCAGCGTCTCGAACGGCGTCTGGCCGTGCGGCACGCCACCGCCGATCAGGTTGTCGAACTTGCCGGGGTCGGTGGGCTTGTGCGGCGAGCGCTGTGCGATCCACAGGTGGCTCGGGCGGCCGTCGGGCCCGGCGACGTAGCCGTTGGCATGCGCGCCGAAGGTCAGCGTGCCCCAGAAGCGCGCCGCCGCGCGCTCGATCCGCGCCAGCACCGGCGCGCCCCAGGCCGGCACGACGGCATAGGTTTCGTTGCGCCAGCCGGTGATCAGGCCGCGCTCGCGCAGTGCCGCATGCGTGACGGCGAAGGCGGCATCGAGCGCCTCGTCGCGCAGCGCGGTGCTCAGCACGCCATCGTCGCGCTCCTGCAGCCACGGCGCATGCGCTCGGAGCACCGGCAGTGCGCCGGCCGCGA
>NZ_AZND01000438.1:0-1699 GCF_000576205.1 Methylibium sp. T29
ACCACGCCGGCGTAGCGCCAGGCGGCCTGCAGCACCGCCGGCGCGCGCGATTCCTCGGAATCAGCAGCCAGCCACGGCGACGCCAGGCCAGGCCGAACTCGCTGCGGCTGGTGAGCACCGCCAGCGGCACGGCCAGCACCAGGGGCAAGGCCAGCGGCAGCACGCGCCAGGCCTCACCGGGCTGGCCGGCCAGCCACCAGGCCAGTGCCGCGGCGACGATCGCACCGATGACGCCGAAGCGCCCGATCGCCTCGCGCCAGCCGACCGCGGTGGCTTCCCGCGAGGGCGATTTCCAGTTCAGCTTCAGCCCCGTCAGCGCACCCAGCACGAAGATCGAGTGGGCCACCATGCGCACCGGCGCCTGCACTGCCGACATCAGCGCTTCGAGCAGCGCGCTGGTCACGAGGGTCTGGCGGCCACCGTAGCCGGCCTCCTGACGGCGCCGGATCACCAGCAGCACCGCCAGCACGCGAGGCACGAGCAGCAGGGCGAGCGTGGCGCTCCACAGCATCATCTGCGCCAGCGGGAGGCCGGCCCCCTCGGTCGCGGCCTGCAGGCCGTCGCCGGCGAACCAGGGAGCACGCCCAGCAGCACGAACGCCAGCCAGATCGGCGAGGCCACGTAGGACATGGCGCCGGTGACGAACATCGCCCGGTGCACGCCGGCAAAGCCGGGTTCGGCCACCAGCCGGGCGTTCTGCAGGTTGCCCTGGCACCAACGACGGTCGCGCGTCAGTTCGTCGATCAGGTGCGGCGGCGCCTGCTCGTAGCTGCCGTCGAGTTCGGGCAGCAGCCACACCTCGTACCCGGCCCGGCGCATCAGCGCCGCCTCGACGAAGTCGTGCGACAGGATCTCGCCGCTGAGGCCGCCCTTGCCGGGCAGTTTCGCCAGCGCGCAGTGTTTCATGAAGGGTTCGACGCGCAGGATCGCGTTGTGGCCCCAGTAGTGCGATTCTCCCAGTTGCCAGAAGCGCAGGCCGGCGCTGAACAGCGGGCCGGTCACCCGGCCGGAGAACTGCTGCAGGCGGGCGTGCAGCGAATCGTGGCCGCAGGAGCGGGGCGCGGTCTGGATGATGCCGGCCTTGGGCTGGGCCTCCATCAGGCGCACCATCGTCAGCAGTGCGTCGCCGCTCATCACGCTGTCGGCGTCGAGCACCACCATGTAGCGGTAGTCGCGGCCCCAGCGGCGACAGAAGTCGGCCACGTTGCCGGCCTTGCGCTTGGTGCGCCGCTGGCGCCAGCGGTAGTAGATGCGGCTGCTGTCATATCCGTCGGCGGCCAGCGCCTCGCGCAGGCCGCGCCAGGCGGCCAGTTCGGCGTCGCGCAGCGTCAGGTCGCCGGTATCCGACAGCATGTAGACGTCGAAGCGGTCGAACGAGCCGGCGCGCGACAGCGATTCGATGGTGGCGCGCAGGCCGGCCACGACGGTGGCGATGTCCTCGTTGCAGATCGGCATCACCACGGCGGTGCGGGCGTCCTCGGCGATCGGCCGGCCGGCCACGTCTTCGGGGCTCAGCGCATGGTGGTCGCCGCGGCGCAGGCTCACGTAGCCCATCACCGCGGTCACGCAGCCGGCCGCCACCCAGGCGAACAGCAGCGCGAACAGCCCCGTCTGCAGCACGGCCCAGGGGCCGCTGTGACCGGGCCCGGCGGCACCGTCCAGCACCGCGGTGCCAGGCCGGCGCTGCCGATGACCAGCG
>NZ_AZND01000439.1:0-1680 GCF_000576205.1 Methylibium sp. T29
AGCAGGGCGGCCGGTCAGCGAGTCGGGGCGCGCAGCAGGTCGGCGGCGGTGCCCTGCGCCACCAGACGGCCGCCGCGCTTGCCGGCGCCGGGCCGATGTCGATGATGTGGTCAGCGCGGCGGATGGTGTCTTCGTCGTGCTCCACCACCACCAGCGTGTTGCCCTGCGAACCCAGCGTGTGCAGCGCATCGAGCAGCACGCGGTTGTCGCGCGGGTGCAGACCGATGGTCGGCTCATCGAGCACGTAGCACACGCCCTGCAGATTGCTGCCCAGCTGCGCCGCGAGGCGGATGCGCTGCGCCTCGCCGCCGCTCAGCGTGGGCGCGGCGCGATCGAGCGTCAGATAGCCCAGGCCCACCTGGTCGAGGAAGCCCAGCCGCGAGCGGATCTCGGCGATCACGTCGCGTGCGATCGTGGCCTCGCGGCCATCGAGCTTCTGGGTCTCGATCCAGCGGCGCGCGTCGTTCACCGCGCGCGCCGCCACCGCGGCGATCGACTGCTCGCCCTCCGCCCCGCGGCCGAAACGCACGGCCAGCGAGACCGGGTTCAAGCGCGCGCCATGGCAGGTGCCGCAGGGCGCGTCGGCCACGTCCTCGATCTCGGGTTCGGCGAAGGTCTTCTCGCGCCCGCCGGTGTCGTCGTCGCGCACCGAATCGTCGAGGGCCTTGCGCTGCTCGCGCGTCAGCGTGAGGCCGGTGCCCACGCAATCGGGGCACCAACCGTGCTTGCTGTTGTACGAGAACATGCGCGGGTCCAGCTCGGGGTAGCTGGTGCCGCAGGCGGGGCAGGCGCGCTTGGTCGAGAACACCTTGACGCGGCCGATGCGGTGCGTCGGCGCGCCGGCGGCCATCGCCGCCTTCAGGCCGTCGAGCGGGCCCAGCAGGTGCACCACGCCCTTGCCGAGCTCCAGCGTCTTCGCGAGCAGCGCGCGCAGTTCGGCCTCGTTGTCGGGCGTGACGACGATGTCGCCGACCGGCAGCTCCAGCGTGTGCTCCTTGAAACGGTCGATGCGTGGCCACGGCGAGGTCTTCAGGAATTCGCCGTCGACCCGCAGGTGCGTGTGGCCGCGCTGCGCGGCCCACTTCGCGAGGTCGGTGTAGACGCCCTTGCGGTTCACCACCAGCGGCGCGAGCAGGCCGATGTGCTGGCCCTTGTAGTCGCGCAGCAGCTGCGCGGCGATCGACTCCGGCGTCTGCGGTCGCACCGCCACGCTGGCGTCGGCCGTGCATTTGGGACAGTACTGCGTGCCGAGCTTGACGTAGAGCAGGCGCAGGAAGTGATAGACCTCGGTGGTGGTGGCGACGGTGCTCTTGCGGCCACCGCGGCTCAGGCGCTGCTCGATCGCGACGGTGGGCGGGATGCCGTACACCGCGTCGACCTCGGGCCGGCCGGCCGGCTGCACGATGCTGCGCGCGTAGGCGTTGAGGCTCTCGAGATAGCGGCGCTGGCCCTCGTTGAACAGGATGTCGAAGGCCAGCGTGCTCTTGCCCGAACCGGAGACACCGGTGACCACGCTGAACTTCCCGCGCGGGATGTCGACCGACAGGCCCTGCAGGTTGTGCTCGCGGGCATTGACGATCTGGATCGCGTGGGCGGCAGCGCCGGCCTCGCGCTCGCGCCGGGCGCGCCGCGCCTCGGTCAGCAGCGACTGCAGCGGCAGCCCTCCTCGACCGCGAGGCC
>NZ_AZND01000440.1:0-1679 GCF_000576205.1 Methylibium sp. T29
CTCAGGGCTTCCACGTAGACGGCGCCGCCAATCGCGCTCTCACTGGCCTCGCGCGACATAGCCTCGACGACTGCGCGGATCGCTGTGTCCTCGGTGCGGAGCAAGTCGTGCAGTCGAACTTCAGCAATCGGTTTTCGGAGTACGTCAGCAGCCACACGTGAGATGACGCTTTCAGACAGGTAAATATGCGTAACGTCGATGGGCTCGGTCCAGTGCCAATGCGATTGCTGCGAGCGGGTCAGAAGGGAGATATCGCCCGGCCGACATTCAGTTCGAGTCCAACGCCCACCGAAGCGGCGCTCCATAGGTGTTGTACCCTGCTGGTAAGCGACGACCATGAAATCGGCCATCGGCGGCACGTGCACGTCAAGGCCGCTGTACCGGTAGGCGCGAAGCGTAACGTCTGTCCACCCGAGCCCATCACTGGTCTGAAGCAGTTCGCCGGGCACCCAGCGTGGTAGATCTTCGGAACGAATCGGTTGAGCAAATGACTGCATCGCACGACGTAGAACGAGCGCAAGCATCGCACCTACGAAGTAGGCGCTGATGGGTATGTAATCCGGACGCCTCAGGCAAGTACTTCAGGCGGTTGACGTTCAGGTGGCCAAATCCAGAAGCGTTCGCATCTGCTTTGGCTCCAAGGAGCAGACGCTACAGCCAATAAGGCGTCAAGTCGGCGCTCCACTTGCACACCATAGATCTGAACTCAGAAAAGCTAGTGAGTCGCAATCAACTGTCGAGTAGGCCAAGTTTGCGTCCTGCGGCCACCGCTGTTAGACGGTTGGTGACATTTAACTTCCCATAGATGTTCTTCAAATGCCATTTCAATGTTCCCTCCGTTATGAACAGCGTATCCGCAAGTTGACGATTCGATAGCTCAGACTGAAGTCGACGCAGTATCTTTAGCTCTCGGCTCGTAAGCGACTCGGCTCCAGCAACGAATGCGGATATCTTCGGATCACTCTTCTGAACGCCGAAAGCGGCGAGAATCTGACGCAAGTACTCGCCTGTAGGCGAGTCGCTTCGGGCAGTTGATCCGGAGGCGGAGACCAGAAGCGTGCGCATCGGTTCTCCTTCATCAACGAAGACACGGATATAGCCTTCTGACATTGCGATCCCAACGGCTTTCTGGAGAGCATCCGATGCTTTCTCAGAATCCTGCGCCGCCTGAGCCGCAAGAGCGCGCACCAGTAAAAGTTCAACCTGTTTTCGCTTCTGGCCGGTCCGAGTGGCCCTCTGTAACGCGGGATCCGTTAGCTCCCAGGCAAGTGAGCTATTTCCCTTCATTAAAGCAATACGACTTTCGAGGCGGGGAGCTTTGTCGGATATCGCGTACTTGAAAGCATCCGCTGGATCGCTCTCAGAAAAGCTTTGAAGCTCCAACCACTGCGCTTGCGCCTGACCGAGCTCGCGGCGCTTCAATAGAAGATCGATCCGCTCGGCCGCCATAGCAACGACAAGGCGAGACAGACCATGCGTCCTGCCAATGACTTCGCCTTCAGAAAGTGTCTCTAATGCATCGAGATGTGAACCTTGCGCATTCTGCAACCTTGCTAAAGCGACGTGCCCCATGATGATGGAGTCAACTGACGTCTGTTCCACGAGCGTTGTCAGTCCGTGTTCGAGCGCGCCTCCCGCTTCTTCCAAGCGATTCATCTCGTAGAGAAGTGGAGCTCGAA
>NZ_AZND01000441.1:0-1676 GCF_000576205.1 Methylibium sp. T29
GCCCTGCCGCTGTACGGCGTGGCCGACGCCAAGCGCGCCATCGCCCGCATCGGCGTGGCCCCGGCCGGGCGCGGGGTGCGCGTCGGCGACGCCCGCATCGAGTTCACCCCCGCCGGCCACCTGCTGGGGGCGATGTCGGTGAGCGTGTGCGCGAACGGCCGCACGCTGGTGTTCTCGGGCGATCTCGGTCGCGGCGACGACCTGCTGATGCCCGCGCCGGGCCGCGTGGCGCAGGCCGATGTGCTGCTGATCGAGTCGACCTACGGCAACCGCTGCCATCCGCGCGACAACGTGCAGGCGCATCTGGGCGAGATCGTGCGTGCCACGGTGCGGCGCGGCGGCAGCGTGCTGCTGCCGTCGTTCGCCGTCGGTCGCGCGCAGGCCCTGCTGCTGGTGCTGCAGCGGCTCAAGGCGGCCGGCGAGATCCCGGCCGACCTGCCGCTCTTTCTGGACAGCCCGATGGCGAGCACCGCGACCGCGCTGTACCAGCGCCACCGCAAGCTGCTGCGCATCACGCCGCGCGAGGCGGCCACGCTGACCGACGACGTGACGCTGGTCGCCGGGCCCGAGGCGTCCGAGCGCCTGACGCGCCAGCGCTGGCCCAAGGTCATCATCTCGGCCAGCGGCATGGCCACCGGCGGGCGCGTGCTGCACCACCTGAAGGCGCTGGCGCCCAACCCGCGCAACCACATCGTGTTCCCCGGCTTCCAGGTCGGCGGCACGCGCGGCGCGGCGCTGGTGGGCGGTGCGCGCGAGGTCAAGATCCACGGCGAGTACGTCGCGGTGAAGGCCACCGTGAGCCACCTCGAAGGCTTCTCCGGCCATGCCGATGCCGACGGCTGATGGAGTGGCTGCGCGGCTTCGAGACACCGCCCGAGCGCTGCTTCGTCGTCCACGGCGAGCCGGCGGCGGCCGACACGCTGCGGCTGCGCATCCAGGACGAACTGGGCTGGCGCGTGTCGGTGCCGGAACACGGCGCGGCGCTGGACCTGTGAGCGGGGTCACGCTGCCGGACGGTGCCCTCGGCCTCGCGGTGGCCCTCGGTGCCGGCCTGCTGATCGGCGTCGAGCGCGAGCGCCGCAAGGGCCGCGGTCGGGACGCGAAGCCGCGGGCCTGCGCAGCTTTGCCGTCGCGGCCGCCACCGGCGGCCTGGCGCAGTGGGTGCCGGTGCCCGGGCTGGTGATCGTCGGCGCCCTGCTGGTGGCCGGGCTGGCCGCGCTGTCGCACGCGAAGAGCCGTTCGCGCGATCCTGGCCTGACGACCGAGCTGGCGCTGTTCACCACCTACCTGATCGGCGTGCAGTCGGTCCTCTCGCCGGCCCTCGGGGCGGCCTGCGGTGCGGGGCTGGCGGTGCTGCTGGCAGCACGTGAACGCCTGCACCGCTTCGCAACCGAGCTGCTCAGCGAGCAGGAGTTGCACGATGGGCTGCTGCTGACGGCGCTGGCGCTCATCGTGCTGCCCCTGATCCCGGCGCGACCGCTCGATGCCCTGGGAGGGATCGATCCCCGCCCGCTCGCCGCCCTGGTGCTGCTGATCCTGGCGATGCAGGCGGCAGGCCAGGTGGCGCTGCGTGCGCTGGGACCGCGTGGCGGCGTGCTGGCAGCCGGGCTGGTGTCGGGCTTCGTGTCGAGCACTGCCACGGTGGCCTCGCTCGGCGGCCGGGCGCGCGAGCGGCC
>NZ_AZND01000442.1:0-1678 GCF_000576205.1 Methylibium sp. T29
ATCTGGGTTTCCATGGAATGTCGTGTCTCCGTTGTCGATGGACCTTGCCGTCGGGGGGCCCGCCAAGTCCGCTCTTCGGGCGGTGCGTGAAGGCGCATTAGCAATCGCAGGGCCAAGCCGGAGCAACACGCCAAGCCCTTGATTGCGAACGTCTTTTTCAGCAGTGCCGGCGGCGACGGGGGCGCGTGCGGCCGCTCGGGTTCCGCATCTGCCGCAATGCCGGGGCATCGATTTCGGCATTTCCCGCAGGGCGATCACGGTGCGCGGACCGCCGAGGATCGGGTATGGTCGCTGTCTCACGCATTCGCTTCCTCGAGCTCGCGAGTCCCCCATGCCCAGCGAGAACCTGCCCCGAACACCGCATGCCGCCCACCCGACCGAACGCCGGACCGGCCGCGACCGGCGGCGCACCGAGTCGCCCGAACCGCCCGGCGGCCGCGAGCGCCGGCGCAACGTGGAGCCGCGCCAGCCCGACGTGGCCGAGCTCGACCTGTCGCTGTCCCAGTGGGACGCCCTGAACGAACTGCCGACACCGAAGAAGTAGGCCCGATCGCGAGCGACGAGACGAGGCGATGACCGCCGCCGCACCCGCAGGCCGCGCGCCGGTGACGCTGTACCGGGCCCTCTGGCGCCACGCCGAGGCGCGCGCGGGCAGCTGCTCGGCGCAGCCCTGCTGCTCACCACCTCGCAGCTGCTGCGGCTGGCCCTGCCCTGGCTGGCCGGACTGGCGATCAATGCGCTGCAGGGCGGCGACCTGCGCGCCGCCGGCCGCTGGATCGCGGCGCTCGCCGCCCTCTACCTGCTGTCGTGGGCGGCCCACGGCCCCGGACGCATCCTCGAACGCAATGTCGGCCTGCGCGTGCGCGAGGCGCTGGCCGATGCGCTCTACGCACGCATCGCCGCGGCCCCGCTGGCCTGGCATGACGGCCACCACTCGGGCGAGCTGCAGCACCGCGTGCACCAGGCGAGCCGCGCGCTGTCGGACTTCGCGCAGACGCAGTTCGTCTACCTCGCCAGTGCCGTGAACCTGGTGGGGCCGCTGGTGGCGCTGACGCTGCTGTCGCGCAGCAGCGGCGCGCTGGCGCTGGCGGGCTACGTGCTGATCGGCCTGGTGATCCTGCGCTTCGACCGCGCGCTGATGCAGCTGGCGCGCGCCGAGAACGATGCCGACCGGCGCTACGTCGCGGCGCTGCTCGACTTCCTGGCCCATGCATCGACGGTCATCGGGCTGCGGCTGTCCGCTGCGTCGCGCACGCTGCTGGCGCGGCGTCTCGGCGCGGTGTCGGCGCCGTTGCGGCGCAGCGTGCTGCTCAACGAGGGCAAGTGGTGTGCGGTCGACGTGATGGGGCTGGCGCTCACCTGGGCGCTGGTCGCCGTCTACGTGCTGCAGACGCGCACGCCGGGGGCGCAGGCGGTGATGCTGGGTGCGGTGTTCATGGTCTACCAGTACGCCCAGCAGGCGGCGGGCGTGGTGAGCTCGATGGCGGCCCACTTCCAGTCCTTCGCGCGCATGCACGCCGACTACGGCAGTGCTGCACCGATCGAGGCTGCGCCGTCGCGCGCCGCCGACCCGGCCGATGAGCGCATCGACGCCGCTGCCGACTGGCAGGAGCTGGCCGTGGACGGGCTGGCCTGGGACTACGCGGCACGCGACACCGCCGCCGACAGCGGCGAGCGC
>NZ_AZND01000443.1:0-1676 GCF_000576205.1 Methylibium sp. T29
CGGCCGCTCCAGCCGGCCTCGACCACCGGTTCGCGGTCGAACGCAGCGCGCGCCAGCCGCTCGGCCAGCACCTCCATGGCTGCCGACCAGGTGGCCCGTCCGCGTTCGTCCCAGGCGGTGCGCAGGCGTTCGAACGCGGCCTGCCGTGCCGCCGGCAGTGCTGCTCCCACGGCCTGCAGCAGCCTGCCTTCCTGGACCCAGCAGCGCACGAAGCGTCGAGTGCGAGCACCTCGCGCACACAGCTGAACGGTTGCACCCGCTCTCGCCAGCGCTGCAGTTCCGCGGCTTCGGCCTGCGGCGGTTGCGGCCGGCCCAACTGATTGAGCAGCACCAGCACCGGCTTGTCGATCAGCTCCAGCACCCGCAGCTCCGCGTCGAGGTAGCCGGCGTCCTGCGGCGACTCGGAAGCGTTGACGAGGTAGAGCACCGCATCGGCCTGCTCGAGCACGTTGCGCACCGCGCGCTGGCTGGACCAGAAGGCGCGGTCGCGGAAGCGGTCCCAGACCTCGCTCAGGAACCAGCCGATCGGGTTGCCGGCCTGCGCGAGCCGTTTCGCGAGCCGCGCGCTGTCGCCGAAGCCGGGCGTGTCCCACAGCAGCAGGCGGTCGCCGGTGGGCGACTCGACCAGCGTGTGCGGCTCGGCGCTCTGCGTCACGTGCGCCTCGTCGCGCACTTCGCCGATGTCGCGCCGGAGCAGGCTGCGCGCCAGCGTGGTCTTGCCCACGTTGGTGTGCGACACGAGGCTCAGCGCCACGGTGACGGCGCTCGCGTCCGCGCTCATGCCTGCAGCCCCTTGTCCGCTTCGAGCACCTGCAGGTCCGGCGCGGACAGGTCGACGAACACCGGCGTTTGCCCCAGCTCGCCCAGCATCTGCCGCCAGGCCGTGCGCCGCTGCTCGTGTCGCGCGGCGCCGTCGGCGCCGCCGAAGCGGGCCCGGAAACCCGATTCGTCGACCAGCACCACCAGCTGTTGACCGGCAGGCGCCCGCGCGGCGAGCGCCTGCACGAAGGCGCCGTGGGTCTCGCGCTCCGGCGTCGCAGTCAGCGCGAACAGCACCACGACGACCGCGCCGGGCGACGGCGGCAGCGACAGGGTCGCGAGCTCGTCCTCGCCGCCGAGCGGGACACTGTCGTTCAGGCGCAGGTCCAGCCGCGGGCCCAGGCCGCTTTCCAGCGCGGCACGCAGCGCGGGCTGCAGGGCTGGCGGCAGCGCATAGCTGTAGGGCAGGACCTGCACGGCACGGCGTTCTCCGTCACGGGCCGGCAGCAGGCGCTGGTAATAGGGCTCGTCCAGCAGCAGCGGCAGGTGCTGCGCCAGGCGGTGCGCCTGCCAGGCGGCCGACAGCGCGAGCGCGGTGCGCGGCAGCAGCACGGCCAGCGCGATCGTCAGCGCGTACAGGTGGATCCAGCGCGCGGCGTTCTCACCCGGCCCGACCGAGAAACGCAGGCTCGCGAGCTGTGCCGCGTCGGGCAGCGCCAGGCCCGACAGCGCCGAGGCCGGCCCGAGCACGAGGCCCAGCCACTGCTGCACGTGCTGCGCAGTCAAGAAGGTGCTGTCCCAGCCGGCGCGGTACTCGAAGGCGATGCCGCGCAGGTAGAGCGCGGCCAGCGCGCCGATCGCGAATGCGGCCGCGGCTGCGTGCAGCACCGTGGCGATCCGGGCGCCGTGCAGCGCCG
>NZ_AZND01000444.1:0-1676 GCF_000576205.1 Methylibium sp. T29
GCCCGCCGCGGCCGCTGCTGCACCTAGCGGCGGCGCCAAGCTTCTCCGCCACGGCACGGCGCACGACGCGCTGTACGACGTGGCGTTCGAGGGGGAGAGGGGGATTGCGGTGGGGGCGTTCGGCAACGTGCTCGTCACGGCCGATGGCGGGGCGACTTGGCAGGTGCAGCCCTTCCCGATGAAGCACCTGGCGCTGATGGCCGTGGCGATGCGCGAAGGCAAATGCATCGCCGTCGGCCAGACCGGCCTGGTGTATGCCGCAGCCGACTGCAAGACCTGGAAGGCTGCGCCCTCCATGACCAAGTCGCGCCTGCTCGCCGTGGACGTCAACCGCCAGGGCCTGGCCTACGCCGTGGGCGCCTTCGGCACCATCCTCAAGTCCACCGACTGGGGCCAGTCCTGGGCCGTGCAGACCGTCGACTGGAGCACCATCACCGACGACGGCGCCGAACCCCACCTCTACGACATCCACGTCGCCGAGGACGGCAGCGTCACCGCCGTGGGCGAATTCGAACTCGTCATGCGCAGCAGCGACGGCAAGCAGTGGAAGGCCCTGCACAAGGGCGAACGCTCCCTGTTCGGCCTGTCCGTCGTCGAGGGCGGCACCAAGATGTACGCCACCGGCCAGAGCGGCGCGCTGCTCAGCAGCGCCGACGGCGGCGCCACCTGGGTGTCGCACAAGACCGGCACCGGCGCCATCCTCACCGGCGTGCACGCCACGCCCAAGGGCGAAGTGCTCGCCAGCGGCATCAACGCCGTGGTGCTCAGCCGCGACGGCGGGGCCTCCTGGAGCCCGCTGAACTCCAAGCTCGTGCGCAACGCCTGGTACCAGGCCCTCGCAGCCAGCGAAGGCCCGGGCGGCAAGCGACGCGTGGTGGCGGTAGGAGCGGGTGGAACGATCCTGGAACTTGATCTTTGACCTACAACGAGGAGACAACAGCGTGAAGAAGATTCGTACAGAAATCTCTCAGCGGCACGCCATCGCAGTAGCTGCGTTGGTCGCGCTGTGCGGGTCGGCCCAGGCGGCCGAATGGGCCTTCTCGGGCTTCATCCGACAGGAGTTGGCGGTCAAGACCACCGACGACCAGAACCTCACGACCCAGAACGGCAACTCCACCAACGGAGTGACCTACCCCAACAACAGCGTGCTGTTCCCAGGTACCACGCTGACCCGCCCGGGCGAGTACAAGAAAGACGCCGACATCAACTGGTTCGCCACCCGCGTGGACCTCAACTTCGACGGCAAGCTCACCGAGTCACTCAAGGCCACCATCAAGCTGCGCGGCATCGTCGACGAGACCCGCGCCGTCGAAGACGCCTACGGCACGCGCACCGTCGGCGGCGCCAGCACCGGCGTGGGCGACATCAACTCCGGCAGCAGCTTCCGCCAGGCCTTCGGCGGCACCGCTGGCGGCCCGCTGGCCTACGCCACCGACCGCGCGCTGATCGACCTGCCCGCCTTCTACCTCGACTACAACAACGGCCCGCTGTGGCTGCGCGCGGGCAACCAGCAGATCGCCTGGGGCGAGGCACTGTTCTTCCGCGTCGCCGACCAGCCCAACGGCCTGGACCTGCGCGGCCACCTGTTCGGCGTCGCCGCCGAAGAGTACTCCGACACCCGCCGCTCCGCGCTCGGCCTGCGCGCCAACTACCGCGTCAACGAGAAGATGGACGTC
>NZ_AZND01000445.1:0-1665 GCF_000576205.1 Methylibium sp. T29
GCCGGACGGCGCGCGCCGCCGACGGCCGCGCGCGAGGGTTTCGAGGACGGCGCCTCGGCCCACGAGTTCTTCACCCGCCTCGCCACCCACTGGAAGCGCGCCTACCCGGGCTGGACCGCCTGGGTGCTCAGCCCCGACATGAAGCTGCCGCAGGCGATGCGCCTGAAGGAGAGCCGGCGCGTGCCGATGTGGAACGGCCCGATCGAGTGCCGGCTGTTCCGCTTCGATCTGGTGGCCGGTTCGATGCGCGAACCGGGCTGAGGGCGCGCCGGCTGCCCTCAGCGCGGCACTTCGATCTCGACCGGCGCCGACGTGGCCATCACCTGCTGGTCGGCGTTCTGCAGCAGTTCGACCCTGAACTTGTAGGTGCCCGGCGGCGGCGCGAGCCAGACCTCGGTCAGGCCCTTGACGAGGTCGATGCGCTCGGTGGGCGCACCGGCCCTCTCGGCGACCAGCCGGAAGTGGCCCACGCCCTTGTCCTGGATGTCCACGTGGCCCACGTTCAGGCCCGAGGCGTGCAGTCGCACCCGGAACGGCGTGCGCAGCGGCTCGCCGCTGCGCGGCTCGAGGATCGCGACGCCGGGCTGGATCAGCGTCTTCGGGTCGACGTCGTCGTTCTTCTTCGTCACCGTGATCTTCATCGGCTTGCTGTAGACGAAGTAGGGGATGTGCTTGTGGTCCGCCAGCAGCAGCCGCAGCGTGTAGGTGCCGGGCACGAAGGTCAGCACCGTCTCCATCTGGCCCTTGCCGAAGTGGATGTACTGGTCGTTGAAGGGCAGCGGCTGGGTGAAGTCGAGCGGCAGGTCGCGGTTGACCAGCAGGTGGTGGTGACCGGCGCCGTCGACCGGCTTGACGATCGGCGCCAGTCCGTAGCGCGACAGGCCGAACTTCAGCACGAAGGGCGTCTCGATGCTGTCGCCGTCGCGCAGGTTGGTGAAGTAGGTCTCGGGCTGCTGGGTGCGCAGCGGCGAGCTGAGCCACGGGTGGTCGGCCGCGAGGGCCGGTGCGGCCAGCAGGGCGGCCGCGAACCAGGCGAAGCAAGAGCGCATCGTGGAGGTCATTCGATCGGAGGTCGTGAAGGTGTCGGTCAGCGCAGCACCGGAGTGTCCGGCAATTCGTTCGGATTGCCACCCCCTGGCGCTGCCGGGAAATGCTGGCGCAGCACGGCGTCCACGGCGTCGATCGCGGCGTGCAGCCCGTCCTCGAAGCGCCGCTCGCGGAACGCCGCGCCCATGCCGTCGACGATGGCCTGCCATCCCGCAGCGTCCACGTGCCGCGTGAGGCCGCGGTCGGCCACGATCTCGATGCGGTGGTCGGCCAGCAGCAGGTAGATCAGCACGCCGTTGTTGTGCTCGGTGTCCCACACGCGCAGCTTGCCGAACAGCGACAGCGCGCGATCGTGGGCGTCGACGTTGCGCCACAGGTAGCCCAGCGGCAGCCCCGCCTCCACGCAGACGCGGATCTCGCCGCTGTGCGCGGCCTCGCTGGCGCGCACGCGCTGCTCGATGCGCTCCAGCGCCACCGGGCCGAGCGCGCGGCGCGCGTCGTCCTCGTCGAGCCAGCAGTGGCGCAGCAGTCGGATCAGCCGGTCCATCATCACCAGTCTCCCGACGCGCCGCCGCCGCCGAAATCGCCGCCACCGCCGGACGAGAACCCCCCGCCGCC
>NZ_AZND01000446.1:0-1662 GCF_000576205.1 Methylibium sp. T29
GGCGGTGCGCCGCTACGTGGCGTGGGCCGAGGCCGAGGCCAAGGCGCTGGGCTGGCGCGGGCTGCGCATCGAGTCGCTCGACAGCGGTCGCCCGGAGATGCGCCAGACGCTGGACCGCGCCGCCAAGTTCCTGAACCTCGTCGCGCTGCTGGCCGCGCTGCTGGCCGCGGTGGCGGTGGGCATCGCCGCACGTGACTTCGCCGGCCGCCACCTCGACGATTGCGCCATGCTGCGCGTCTTGGGCCAGCCGCAGCGTCGCATCGCCGGGGCCTATACCGTGGAGTTCGCGGTGGTGGGGCTGATCGCCAGCGCGCTGGGCGTGCTGCTCGGCCTGGCGGTGCACTTCGTGTTCGTCGCGCTGCTGGCCGGGCTGGTGGATTCGGCGCTGCCGGCGCCCAGCGTGTGGCCGGCGTTGTTCGGCCTGGGCGTGGGGCTCACGCTGCTGCTCGGCTTCGGGCTGCCGCCGGTGCTGCAGCTCGCGCAGGTGCCGCCGCTGCGCGTGATCCGGCGCGACCTGGGCGAACTGCGGCCGGCGTCGGTCGGCGTGCTGCTGGCCGGCTTTGCGGGCTTCTCGGCGCTGCTGTTGGCGGTGGCCTCGGACCTGAGGCTCGGCCTCATCACGGTGGGCGGATTCGCGCTCGCGATCGCGGTGTTCGCGCTGTTGTCGTGGCTGGCCGTGCAGGCGTTGCGGCGCGCGGTGCCGTCGTCGGCCGCCGGTGCGCCGCGCTGGCTGGTGCTGGCGACGCGCCAGGTCGCGGCGCGGCCCGGTTTCGCGGTGCTGCAGGTCAGCGCGCTGAGTGTCGGTCTGCTGGCGCTGGTGCTGCTGGTGCTGCTGCGCACCGACCTGATCAGCAGCTGGCGCCAGGCCACGCCGCCCGATGCGCCGAACCGCTTCGTCATCAACGTTCAGCCCGAGCAGGGCGAGGCCTTCCAGCGGCAGCTGCGTGACGCCGGCGTGAAGACCTACGATTGGTATCCGATGATCCGCGGCCGGCTGGTCGCGGTGAACGGCAAGCCGGTCAAGCCCGAGGACTACGCCGAGGACCGCGCGCAGCGCCTCGTGGAGCGCGAGTTCAACCTCAGCCACGACGCGCGGCTGCCGGGCCACAACCAGGTCGTCGCGGGGCGCTGGACGGCCGACGAGGCCGGCGCGATCAGCGTCGAGGAAGGGCTGGCGGCGACGCTGGGCGTGAAGCTCGGCGACACGCTGCGCTTCGACATCGCCGGCGTGCAGCAGGACGGCCGCATCACCAGCCTGCGCAAGGTCGACTGGGGCTCGATGCGGGTGAATTTCTTCGTGCTGTTCCCGACCGCCAACCTGCCCGAGGAGCTGCCGGCCACCTACATCGCGGCGTTCCGCGCACCGCCGGCCCAGCCGGGCGCGCCGGGCTTCGACAACGCGCTGTCGCGGGCCTTCCCGAACATCACGAACGTCGACGTGTCGGCGTCGATCGCCCAGGTGCAGCGCGTGCTCGACCAGGTGATCCGCGCGGTCGAGTTCCTGTTCGGCTTCACGCTCGCGACCGGCCTGGTGGTGCTGTTCGCCGCAGTCACCGCGACGCGCGAACAGCGTGCCCGCGAGTTCGCGGTGATGCGGGCGCTCGGTGCCGGCGGCGCGCTGCTGGCGCGCGTGCAGCGCGCCGACTGCTGGGGTGCGCGCTG
>NZ_AZND01000447.1:0-1665 GCF_000576205.1 Methylibium sp. T29
CGCTGGCCTCCGGCCGCCAGTAGGGGGCGCCCAGGCCGGTGAAGGCCGGCACCACCACCACGCCGCCGGCGTCGGGCACGCTCTCGGCCAGCGCCTGCACCTCGCCGCTGCCGCGGATCGCGTGCAAGCCATCACGCAGCCACTGCACCACCGCGCCGCCGATGAACACGCTGCCCTCCAGCGCGTACTGGCGCGGTGCCGTGCTGTCCACCTGCGCCGCCGCGGTGGTGATCAGGCCGTGGGTCGAGGCCTGCCGCTGTGCGCCGGTGTGCATCAGCAGGAAGCAGCCGGTGCCGTAGGTGTTCTTCGCCAGCCCGGCCTGGAAGCCGGCTTGGCCGAACAGCGCGGCCTGCTGGTCGCCGGCGATGCCGCACACCGGCACGGCATGGCCCAGCAGCGCGGGCTCGGTGTCGCCGAAATGCGAGGCAGACTGCTGCACTGCCGGCAGCAGCGCGCGCGGGATGTCCAGCGCCGCCAGCAGCGGCTCGCTCCAGGCGCCGCGGTCGATGTCGAACAGCATCGTGCGCGAGGCGTTGGTGGTGTCGGTGGCGTGCACGCGGCCGCCGGTCAGCTGCCGCAGCAGCCAGCTGTCCACCGTGCCGAAGGCCAGCTCGCCGCGCTCGGCTCGCGTGCGGGCGCCCGGCACGTGGTCGAGCAGCCACGCGATCTTGCTGGCCGAGAAGTAGGGGTCGATGACCAGGCCGGTCACGTCGCGCACCGCATCGGCCAGACCCTGCTCGCGCCAGCGCGCGCACAGGGGCTCGGTGCGGCGGTCCTGCCAGACGATGGCGTTGGCGATCGGCCGGCCGCTCGCACGTTCCCACAGCAGCGTGGTCTCGCGCTGGTTGGTGATACCGATGGCCGCGATGTCGGACGCCGTCAACCCCGCCTGGGCCAGCGCCTCGCGGGCCGTGGCGAGCTGGGTCTCCCAGATCTCCATCGGGTCGTGCTCCACCCAGCCCGGTTGCGGGTAGAGCTGGCGGAACTCGCGCTGCGCCATCGCGCGGATGCGGCCTCCGCGGTCGAACACGATGCTGCGCGAGCTGGAGGTGCCCTGGTCGAGGGCGAGCAGGTAGGTCATCGGCGGCGTCCGGGAGGTCGACCTCGCCAGCCTAAGCGAAGCCCCGCAGAATGGCAGCAGTGGAACAACCCAGGTCCGACCCGTCCCGTGAGCCGCGGCACTGCGACGTGCTCGTCGTCGGTGGCGGCATCAATGGCACGGGCATCGCGCGCGACCTGGCGGGCCGCGGCTGGCGCGTCGTGCTGTGCGAACGCGACGATCTGGCGGCGCAGACCTCGTCGGCCTCCACCAAGCTGATCCACGGCGGCCTGCGCTACCTGGAGCACGGCGAGTTCGCGCTGGTGCGCAAGGCGCTGCAGGAGCGCGAGCAGCTGCTGCGCAGCGCGCCGCACATCATGTGGCCGCTGTCCTTCGTGATGCCGCACGACGCGGCCATGCGGCCGGCGTGGATGATCCGCGCCGGCCTGTTTCTCTACGACCACCTCGCGCGTCGCGACTGGCTGCCCGGCTCGCACGGCGTCGACCTGCGCCGCCACCCGGCTGGCGTGCCGCTGCAGCCGCGGCTGACGCGCGGCTTCGTCTACAGCGACGGCTGGGTCGACGATGCGCGGCTGGTGGTGCTGGCCGCGATCGACGCCCGCGAA
>NZ_AZND01000448.1:0-1645 GCF_000576205.1 Methylibium sp. T29
AGCGAGTACTGCCGCACCATGCCGTTGGGCAGTTCCACGTCGATGTGCGCCCCGGCGTCGAAGGTCGGCAGCGGCCCCCCGTCGGCGCGCCGCAGCACGAAGCTCGCCACGCCCTCGGCCGCCGTCTCGCGTCCGGCCACCGTCACCTCCAACCATCCATCGTTCGTCACTGCGGGTCTCCATGCTCGGCCCGACACTTGCGGCCGGTTCAGGACACGAAGAATTGCAAGCGCGGTGCCATGCCAGCACGGGCTCTCAAGTCCTTGATTCGCTTGCGGTTTTTTGACGAACTCGTGGAAACCCGAGGTTCCGGACCGGGGTCGCAGATTCATCATTTGCGACAACGAGAAAATGCGGATTGCCGCTTTTGACGAACAGGCCGGCCCCGACCGGACCGAGGAGACAGCATGCCCCCCACCACCCACGCGGCGCCATCGGCGACGGTCCGCGCCGACGGACCGGACGACCGTACGCTCACCGAGCACCTGCGTTTCTCGCCCGACGCCGGCCACATCGTGCTGTTCGAGCAGCGCATGCTGCTGATGCACGCGTCGTCGTTCGCCGAGCTGCGGCGCGAGCTCATCGAACAGCTGGGCACCGGCAAGGCGCGCGAGCTGTTCACGCGGCTCGGCTACCAGCAGGGCTTCGAGGACGGCCAGCGCCTGCGCGCCCTGTGCGGCACGGACCGTGACCGCATGCTCGAGCTCGGCCCGCGCCTGCGCGAGATCGAAGGCTTCGTGCGCAACCAGCCGATCGACGCGATGCAGTTCGACCTCGAAGGCGGCGAGTTCTGGGGCGACTACTACTGGACCTCCTCCTGGGAGGCCGAAGCCCACCTCAAGCACTGCGGCGTGTTCGGCGAACCGGCCTGCTGGATGATGGTGGGCTATGCGAGCGGCTGCTGCACCGCCATCCTCGGGCAACCGGTGCTGTGGCGCGAGATCGAGTGCGTGGCGATGGGCCACGAGCGCTGCCGCGTGGTCGGTCGCCCGCTCGCCGCCTGGGACGACCTGAGCGAGCACGAGACCAACTTCCTGAAGATCGAGTCCTTCGTGCGCACGCCACCGAAGGCCCGGCCGACCCGCAGTGCGCCGGCCAAGGTCTGCGTCCCGGGCGAGTTCGACGACTTCGTCGGCACCTCGGCCGGCTTCAACGCGGTGGCCAACCTGGTCCGCCGTGTCGGTGTGACCGACTCCACCGTGCTGTTCCGCGGCGAGAGCGGCGTCGGCAAGGAGCGTTTCGCACGGGCGCTGCATTCGGTCAGCCGCCGGCACGAGCAGCCGATGGTGTCGATCAACTGCGCGGCGATTCCGCCCGATCTGGTGGAATCCGAGCTGTTCGGTGTCGAGAAAGGTGCCTTCACCGGAGCCGACCATTCGCGGCCCGGACGCTTCGAGCGGGCCCACGGCGGCACGCTGTTCCTCGACGAGATAAGCAGCCTGCCGCTGCCGGCGCAGGGCAAGCTGCTGCGCGTGCTGCAGGAGCGCGAGATCGAGCGCGTGGGCGACGTGCGCGTGCGCAAGGTCGACGTGCGACTGGTCGCGGCGTCCAACCGCGACCTGCGCGACGAGGTCGAGGCCGGCCGATTCCGCGAGGACCTGTTCTACCGGCTCAACGTGTTCCCGATCGTCATTCCGCCGCTGCG
>NZ_AZND01000449.1:0-1618 GCF_000576205.1 Methylibium sp. T29
CGCCGGCGGCCAGGTGTGGCTGCATCCGGGCGTGATGCCGGGCAGCGCGCCGGCGCTGATGGAGGTGCAGGTGCGCAAGGGCGGCACCGTGGGCCGCGCGCTGCTGCAGCGTGGCCAGCGCGATGCGCTGCAGGTCCGGCTGGACCGCGACCTGCCGCTGCAGCGTGCCCGACTCGACCTGGTGTTCCTGGTCGACGCCACCGGCTCGATGGCCGACGAGATCGACAAGCTCAAGCGTTCGATGCGCTCGATGGCCGACCAGATCGCGCGCCTGCCGAGCCGTCCCGACACCTGCTTCGCGCTGGTGGCCTACCGCGACCGCGGCGACGCGTTCTTCGTGCGCGCGCACGACTTCGGCAAGGACCTCGACGCCTTCCAGCGCAGCCTCGGCGCGCTGCAGGCCGGCGGCGGCGGCGACTATCCCGAAGCGCTGAACGAGGCGCTGCACACCGCGGTGCACCGGCTGTCCTGGCGCGGCGACGGCGCCACGCGGCTGGTGGTGCTGGTGGCCGATGCGCCGCCCCACCTCGACTACGGCGCGCCGTACTACGACGACGACATGCAGGGCGCGCTGGCGCGCGGCATCAAGCTGTTCGCGGTCGGTGCCAGCGGACTCGACCCGACCGGCGAGTACGTGTTCCGCCAGGCCGCGCAATACACCGGTGGCCGGTTCGTGTTCCTCACCTATGCGAAGGCCGACGACCCGTCCAGCGGTCCGGGCCGCGAGACGGCGCACGACGTGGGCAACTACTCGGTCGAGTCGCTCGACCGGCTGGTGGTGCGGCTGGTGCGGGAAGAACTGGCGCGGCGGCCGGCCGGTTGACGGTCGAGCACCGGCAACGACCCTTCGGGTTGATCGGCCCCGGGCCTCGCGCTAGGCTGCGGGATGATCTCCTTCCTCTCGGCATGTGCAAGGCGCCGCGGCGCCGCCCTGTTCGCGGTCGTGGCACTCGCCGGATGCGGCGGCAGCGTGTCGCTGGGCTTCGGTTTCGGCGATGACGACCGGCCCAGCGCGTCGCTGGCCGTGTCGCCCACCAGCGCGGCGCCCGGCGACACCTTGCGCCTGGTGGCCGCGGCAAGCGACGACTATGGCGTCGACTTCGTCGAGTTCTACCGGATCGACGGCAGCGGCTCCACGCTGCTGGGCTTCGACGGGCTGCCGCCCTACCAGCTCGACACCACGGTGCCCGCCAACGCGGCCGGCAGCGTGCAGTACTTCGCCCGTGCGGTCGATGGCGGCGGGCAGCGTGGCGACAGTGCGGTCGTGTCGGTCGGCATCGGTCCCTGAGCGGGGCGTCGTCGACGAGAGACGATCGGGAGACGGAGACGCTGCAGCTGCCGGCCTCGTGCCGACGCTCAGCGCCCCGCGTCCAGCACCCGCAGGATCTCGCGCCCGTAGGCCTCGAGCTTCTTCGCGCCGACCCCGCTGACCTCGCCCAGGTCGCCCAGCGTGGCCGGCGCACGGCGCGCCATCTCGGCCAGCGTGGCGTTCGAGAAGATGATGTAGGTGGCAGGTTGTGCTCACGCGCCACCTCGCCGCGCCAGGCGCGCAAGGCCTCGAAGCGAACCTGCGCGGCGGCGTCAGGTCGGCTGGCGCGCCGCTGCCCTTCGCACCCCG
>NZ_AZND01000450.1:0-1612 GCF_000576205.1 Methylibium sp. T29
CACCGCCGCCGGCAGCGCCTGGGCCTCGGCGGCGAAGGCGCGCGCATGCGGCAGGGTCCAGTGCTCGTTCAGGCCCTGCAGCACCGCGGTGGGGCCGTACACCGGCACCGCCGAACGCGCCCAGTCGCTCTGCGCAGCGGCCGGCGGCGCGGCGGTGCCGGCCATCAAGAACGGCAGCAGCATCGCGGCGCGTGCCGCGGCCTGGCCTGCGAGGAACTTCTTCATCATCACAGCGACTCCACGAACCGCACCAGCGCCTCGCGCTCGGCGCGGCTCATCCTCAGCACCTGCTGGCGGCTGGCCTCGGCCTCGCCGCCGTGCCACAGCACCGCCTCCAGCACGCCGCGCGCGCGGCCGTCGTGCAGCAGGCGCGTGTGGCCGTTGACGTCCTCGAGGAGGCCGATGCCCCACAGCGGCGGTGTCTTCCACTGCCGGCCGTTCGCGGCGAAGTCGGGACGGCCGTCGGCCAGGTCCTCGCCCATGTCGTGCAGCAGCAGGTCGGTGTAGGGCCAGATGCGCTGGCCCGCCAGCGCCGGGCTGCTGAGCGGCGGGAACGGCGGCTCGGCGGTCACGTAGCTCGGCCGGTGGCATTGCGCGCACTGCGCACGGGTGAACAGCGCCTGGCCCTGCAGCACCTGGGCGTCGCGCGGCGCACGGCGTGCCGGCGGCGCGAGCACGGCCTGGTAGAACACCACGTCGTCGAGCGTCTTGTCGTCGATCTCGGGCGCTTCGCCCTTGGCGCCGCGCGGCGCAGCGGCGCAGTCGGCCTGGGCCGGCGTGCAGGTCTCGTCGGGGAACCAGCGCGAGGTGATGCCGATGTCGCCGTGGAAGGCCCCCGCGGTCTGGTGCGCGATGGTGGCCACGTTGGCCTTCCAGCCGAAGCGACCGAGCATCTGGCGCTGCGCACGCACGTCCCACACGCGGTTGGGCACGCCGCGCACCGGCCCGCCGGCGGCGGCCTGGTCAGCGGCGTTGCGCAGGATCTCGGCCTCGGGGATGGCCTCCAGCAGCCCCACGCCGATCAGCTGCGGCGCGATGCGCGGGCTCACCAGGACGTCGGGACGCATCGGCCCGTAGGCCAGCCGTGCGAACGAATAGCGCGGCGCCTGCAGCGTGTACGGCGTGCCATCGGCGTAGCGGCCGCGCACCGGCTGGTGGCGGATGCGCACCTCGCCCTCGGGCCGCACGCCCTGCACCGCGGCGTTGTTGAACTGGTCGCCGTACACCGGCTCGGGCACCACGCCCTGCTTCGGATCTGCCTCGCCCGGCACCGACAGCCGCATCAGCAGCGCCACGGTCGGGTCCTTGGACTTCGCCTCGGGCGGCGCGCCGCGGCCGTCCATCGCATGGCAGGCGCCGCAGGAGCGCGCGATGAAGTGCGGCCCCAGGCCGTCGCGCACGCCGGTGGAGGCCGGCGCCTCGACCCAGTTGCGCTTGAAGAAGGAGTTGCCGATGACGAAGCGCGTGTGCTCCTCGTCGGCCAGGTTGGCGGCCGGGAACGAGAACGCCTGGCGGCCGGTGGCATGAACCGTGGTGGCGCCGCCGGTCTTCTCGCCCAGCGGGTCGTCGTCGGGCGGCGCGGTGGCGGCGACCACGCCGACCACCACACCGG
>NZ_AZND01000451.1:0-1602 GCF_000576205.1 Methylibium sp. T29
CGGCGGTGGCGGCGGTTATGGCGGCGGCGGTGGTCGCAGCGGTGGTGGTGGCGGTTACGGCGGCGGCGGCGGTGGCCGCGGCGGCTACTGAGAGCCCCCATCGCACGAGCCGGTCGATGCCGGCTTCCGGGATTCCTCAAAGGCGGTGGCGCTTCGGCCCACCGCCTTTTGTCTTGGCGGGCCCTATTCGCCCTGGCGCTTCTTGCGGCCCCGTCCGACCAGCGCACGGTCCAGCACGGCGTTCGGGAGCAGCCGCATCAGCTTGGCGACGATCCCCATCTGCCAGGGGATCACGCGGTAGCTGACGCCGGCCCGGATCGCCGCCACGGCGCGCTCGGCAAAGGCCTCGGGCGTCATCAGGAAGGGCATGCCGTAGCGGTTGCCGGCAGTCAGCGGCGTCGCCACGTAGCCGGGCACCAACGTCACGACCCGGATCCCGAACACGCGGCACTCACCGCGCAGGCTCTCGCAATAGCTCACCACGCCCGCCTTGCTCGCGCAGTAGGCGCCGTGGCCGGGCAGGCCGCGGATGGCCGCGACGCTCGCCACTCCCACCAACGTGCCCGAGCGCCGCTCGCGCATCGGCTTCACGAAGGGCTGGAACGTGGCAGCCATGCCAAGGTTGTTGGTCTCGAAGGTGGCGCGGATCACTTCCAGGTCTTCGTACTCCGCGGTATCGACGCCGATGCTGATGCCGGCGTTGGCCACCACCACGTCGGGTAGGCCCTGGTCCTGAAGGCACGCGCGGCCGGCCGCGGTGATGCTCGCCACGTCGCGCACGTCGGCCGCGTAGACCGCCCAACGTTCAGCTGGCCAGCCACGGGCACGGCACCAGGCCTCGATCTCGTGGGCGCGGCGCGCTACCAGCGCCAGACGGTAGCCGGCCTGCGCGAAGCGGGCCGCCAGGGCCTGGCCGATGCCGCTCGACGCCCCGGTGATGAAGACCAGCGGCGCGGCGGAACTCACGGCGCCGCCTGCGGCGTGGCGAGCAGCTCGCCGCTCACGCGACCGCTCAGCTGGCCGATGCGGTCGAGGTGGCTGTAGTCGAGGCTGCCGGCGCGCATCTCACCGCGACCGGTGAACAGCGTCACCGGCAGGTGCGAGCGCACCCGCTCCGTCTCGGTGAACAGCTCGAGAAACTCGCCGCGGATCTCGAGCCGTGCCGACGGGCCTTCGCCCGGGCCCGGCTCGCGGATCACGCGCGCGCCGCCGGTCAGCCGCACCTGGGTCGCATCCCCGTTGCTCAGCGCCCGCTGCGCGCTGCCCAACGTGACGCGACCCGTCTCGTCGACCGCCCGCAGGCGCACGCCTTCGACCTCGATCGTGTCGGTGTCCGGGTAGTGCTGCATCACGTCGCCTTCGAGCCGCGAGCGCAGCGCGCCGCTCGGCGTGTAGCTCACGACGGAAAAGCCGCGCATCGTGTAGTCCGGCTCGTGCCTCAGCGCCTGGGCCGCCTTGGTGTCGCCCGGCACCGGGGTGTTTTTCACCAGCCACCAGCTCAGCGCCGCCAGCGCGCCCATCAGCAGCACCGGCAGGTAGCGCAGCAGGTGATCGAGCGCGCGCGCGGTCCACGGGCCGCCGACCGCCTCGCGCGCGCCGCCC
>NZ_AZND01000452.1:0-1603 GCF_000576205.1 Methylibium sp. T29
CGGGAGGAATGAATCCATCGGTCGATGCTTCGCGGGAGAGTGGCAAGGAAGGCCACGCACCACCGTCACGGCGGCGTCGGCACGGCATGAACCTTAAAGTTCACGGGCCACCCCACCCAAGCACGTAGTTTCCCTAGGCGTTTTTGTACCGCGCCAGAACAGCTTTCACGGCCGCGGCGGACGCGCGGCCCGCTGCGCTGCGGAGGCTAGGGCACGGTGCGCCGCAGCGCCTCGAAGAACAGCTCCGACTGCAGCCGCTCGCCCAGCGTCTGCTGCGCCACGTGCGCGGCGATGGTCGGCGCCACCGGGGCCAGCGGCCGGCCGGTCGAGCCGGCCAGTACCTGCGTGGCGCAGGCGCGCTCCAGGTAGTAGAGGTCGTCGTAGGCATGCGCCATCGAGGCGCCGCAGACCACCACGCCGTGGTTTCCGAGGAATACCACGTCGGCCCCCCGCATGGCGCGTGCGATGCGTTCGCCCTCCGATGCATCGAGCGCGAGACCGTTGTAGTGCGCATCGATGGCCACGCGGCCGTGGAAGCGCATCGCGTTCTGCGACAGCGTGGTGTCGAGGGCCCGATCGACGGTGAGCGTGAGCGCGGTCGCGTACGGCATGTGGGTGTGCAGCACGCAGGCCTGGCCGGCGATGCGGTGGATCGCGGCATGGATGAACATCGCCGTGGGCTCGACGTCGTGGCGGCCTGCCAGCCGGGCGCCCTGCACGTCGATCATCACGATGTCGTCGGCGCCGATCTCGCTCCACAGCAGGCCGCGCGGATTCAGCAGGAAACGGCCGGAGCCGTCGGGCAGCTCCACGCTGAAATGGTTGCACACGCCTTCGGCCAGGCCGTGAAGCGCGGCGGCCCGCAGCGCCAGCGCCAGGTCGGCGCGCAGCCGCGTCACGGCGGCGGAGCGAAAGTCTGCGTGCTGCTGCGGATCGGTGCGGTTCATGCGGGCCAGTCTATCGGCTCGCCGGCATGCGGCGCGACCGGCCCGTGCTGGCCTGCAACTTGCACGAGCGCTGCACACCCTCCAGGACGCGCCATGTCTGCCACCTTCATCAAGGCCGCCGAAGTCTGGATCCCCAGCGCCGACGGCACGCTGCTCGAGTTCGGCTGCGGCGGCTTCGGCCCGGCGCGCAGCTTCGCGACGATCAGCCGCTCCATGTGCTTTGGCCGTGGCGAGGGACTGCCCGGCCGCGCCTGGGAAGAAGGCCGCCCGGTGCTGCTGCGGCAGTTCGAGGGTTCGATCTTCCAGCGCACCGCCGCCGCCCGGACCGCCGGCATGGACTGCGCCATCGCCCTGCCGCTGTACCTGCACGACCGTCTCACGTCGGTGCTGGTGGTGTTCTGCGGCCACGTGCCCGGACAGGCCGGTGCCCTGGAGCTGTGGCACCACGACCCGCGTATCACCACCGACATGACGCTGGTCGACGGCGCCTACGGCCCCGGCGCTCAGGCCTTCGAGGCGATCTCCCAGGAGACCTACCTGCCGCGCGGCGTGGGGCTGCCGGGCCTGGCCTGGCAGCGTGGCGAGGCGGTGTTCGTCGAGGATCTGCCGGCCGCGCCCGGCCGCTTCCTGCGCAGCGAGGAGGCCGCGGCGGCGGG
>NZ_AZND01000453.1:0-1599 GCF_000576205.1 Methylibium sp. T29
CGGCGCGCACACTCGGCTTCTTTCAGCTGTCCCTCTGGCGAGTCGGCCAGCAGGTAGTAGGGGTAACGTGCGCCCATGATGCGAGCCCGGGCCAAGGCCAGGGCTACGCGTGAGGTATCGATGGTGATCCATCGCCGGCCCCATTGCTCAGCGACATATGCGGTTGTTCCGGAACCGCAAGTGGGATCAAGTATCAAGTCGCCTGGATCGGACAACATATTGATGCAACGCTGAACCACCTTCTCAGAGGTTTCGACCACGTAGCGCTTCTCAGAGGCGAATCCGGCAATTCCAGTGTCACCCCATACGTTGTTTTCAGGAAAAGCAGCGAAGTCTTCAAAGTAGCGAACGTAGTACAGCCCAGTTCCGGTCGTCGCAAGCCGGGCAGCGCACTTCAGACGCTGCATCCCGCTTTGATTTGTCTTCCAGCGCACCTTGTCCGATGGGCGCAGCGTCTTTCCCTCAAACTCCACAGGGAACCACGATGCAGCACCTTCTCCCTTGTCACGCCCCATGCTCTGGCTGGTGAGATTGTCAATGCGGAAGACTCTGGCGCCCGGTGGAAGCGATCGACCGCCAACCAGTTCTTCACTCGTAATTGCACGGGAACTTAGATCGGCTTCCCGCACACGCTTGTATGCACCACCTCCAGCGCCCCCCACTTGCTTCTGAGAAAGCGGCTGCCTGTACTTCAGGTGCTCGTGGCTCTTGGCATAGACGAGCAATACGTCGTAGGTGCCGGCCAGATATTCAGAGGTTGCGCTTGCGGTCTTGGAAAAGATGATCTGAGAGACAAAGTTCTCCAGCCCAAAGACCTCATCGAGCAAGCAACGAACAATGTGCGAATTCTCTTCGCCGATTTGCACGACCACTGACCCACTCGCGGTGAGCAAGTCGCGCGCCACTGTTAACCGATCACGCAGATAGGTCAGGTAGGAATTGATCCCGTCGCGCCAGGTGTCGCGAAACGCCTTTACCTGCTCTGGCTCGCGGCTGATGTGGTCGCGGTTGCCGTCCTTCACGTCGCGGCTGGTCGTGCTCCACTGGAAGTTTGAATTGAACTTGATGCCGTAGGGCGGGTCGAGATACACGCACTGCACTTTGCCGCGCAGGCCTTCGCGCTCAGCCAGGCTCGCCATGACCTGCAGGCTGTCGCCCAGAATCATGCGGTTGGTCCAGTTCTGGTCGTGAGCGTAGAAGTCGGTCTTGTCGGCGCCGGCGGGGATGCCATTGAAGTCGCCGAACATGTCCACCGTGCCCCCGGCCGCGCCTTCGCGCCGCGCCCGAGTTTGCTGCTGCAGGTCGTCGATCAGCACCTTGGGGTGCACCTTCTCCTGGATATACAGCGGCGGCGCATTCACCACCAGGTCAGTCCAGTCCTGATCGTCCTTGCCGCGCCAAACCAGTTGTGGGTCGAGGTCGCGGTTGCGCCGTGTCTTCTCGTACTGCAGGCCATCGGAGTTCGACGTGCCACGCGAGTAGCTAACCTGCACGGGCTTCCTGGCCTCGTCGGCCATCAGGCTCTGGTACTCCGCGGTGGGGATGTTCTTGCGCTTGTCGTCGCTGTGTTTGAGCGCGTCCACGCCAACGAAGGGGGTT
>NZ_AZND01000454.1:0-1593 GCF_000576205.1 Methylibium sp. T29
CTTCGCCGAGGCCGCGACCGCCGGCACAGAAGCCGCCACCGCCGTCACCGCGCTCGCGGCGCCGCGTTCCGATGACGACCGCCCGCCGCCGAGCATCCAGCTGCCTGCCGCGAACAGCACGGCGCCGCCGACCAGGCCCAGCCCCAGCACCGCCGGACGCCACTGCAACCAGCGGCGCGGGTTCATCGGCGACGGGGTCTCGAACACCTCGCGCGCGGCCTTGTCGACGATCTCGCGCCGCACGCGGTGCGCGCCGGACGAATAGGCGCCGAGCAGCGCCCGGTCACACAGAAGGTTGATGCGGCGCGGCACGCCGCGCGACAACTGGTGGATGCGCTGCACCGACTCGCGATCGAAAGGCAGCGCGCGGTTCAGGCCCGAGATGGTGAGTCGGTGCCGGATGTACTGCAGCGTCTCGGTCTCCGTCAGTGCCTCGAGGTGGTAGCGCGCGATCACGCGCTGCGCCAGCTGCTCCAGTTCGGGCCGCGCCAGCATCTGGCGCAGCTCGGGTTGCCCGATCAGCACGATCTGCAGCAGCTTGCGCTCGTTGGTCTCCAGGTTGGTCAGCAGGCGCAGTTGCTCCAGCACGTCGGCCGACAGGTTCTGCGCCTCGTCGATGATCAGCACGTTGCTCTGACCGACCGCATGGGTCTGCAGCAGGAAGCGATTGAGCGGATCGAGGTAGTCCTTCACCGTGGCCGCGCCGGGGCCCGGGTGCGCGTAGGGGATGCCGAACTCGTCGCACACCGACTTCAGCAGCTCCTCGACGGTGAGCTTGGGGTTGAAGATGTAGGCGACGTTGCAGCGCTTGGGCACCTGCTCCAGCAGCAGGCGACACACCGTGGTCTTGCCGGCCCCGATCTCGCCGGTCAGCAGCACGAAGCCGCCGCCGCCGCGCACGCCGTAGAGCAGATGGGCCAGCGCCTCCCGGTGCCGCTCGCTCATGAAGAGGAAACGCGGGTCGGGCGCGATCGAGAAAGGCTCCTGGCTCAGGCCGAAAAATTGCGCGTACATGGTGCAGAGGATACTTTCCGGCGGAGCCGCGGCCTTCCGGGCCGGTTCCGCTCGAGGCAGCGGCTCACGCAGCCAGGCGCCGCAGCGTCTCGTCGGCCAGCGCGAGGCTGGCCGTCAGGCCCGGCGACTCGATGCCGAGCAGGTTCACCAGGCCCTCGATACCGTGCTCGGCCGGGCCGTCGATGCGGAAGTCGGCCGCCGGCTCGCCCGGGCCCGACAGCTTGGGCCGCACGCCGCTGTAGGCCGGCTGCAGCGCGCCGTCGGGAAGCGCCGGCCAGTAGCGGCGGATCTCCGCATAGAAGCCATCGGCGCGCCGAACGTCGACGCGGTAGTCGAGCGTGCCGTCACCGCCCGCGGCGGCGGGACCGGGCTCGACCCATTCCACATCGGGCCCGAAGCGCGCCTGGCCGCCGAGATCGAGCGTCAGGTGGACGCCGAGGCCGGCAACCTCCGGCATCGGGTAGATGAGATGCGAGAACGGCGCCCGGCCCGGCAACGCGAAGTAGCTGCCCTTCGCGAACCGGCCCGGCGGCTGGAAGGCCGGCGCCAGCCCCTCGGTGCGCCGTGCGAGCGCCGGCG
>NZ_AZND01000455.1:0-1575 GCF_000576205.1 Methylibium sp. T29
TTCTACGAGAAGTACTTGACCGAGCAAGCGCTGCAGCGTCTGGGGACTTGAGCATGTCGGCGCGTCGTCAAGGCGAGCGATGCATCGCTCGTTGTAGCCTGGTTCAGCCTAGCGCGCTGCTCATTCGGCTCGCAGCGGCCTCCGCGTTGCTCTGCAGTGGGGTCATCCCATCGGCCGCGTATGCCGATGGTGGGATGCCCGCTGCGGCAGCAGCATTGGCTGCTCCAGCGCTTGCAGCGCCGTTAGGCTCATCTCCTGGAGCCAAGTTGCTTCGCCACGGTACGGCGCACGATGCGCTCTACGACGTAACGTTTGAGGGGGGAAAAGGCATTGCCGTAGGGGCATTCGGCAATGTGCTGAGCACGAGCGACGGCGGTGCGACGTGGCAGGCGCAGCCCTTTCCGATGAAGCACCTTGCGCTGATGGCCATCGCGATGCGGGAAGGCAGATGCATTGCTGTCGGGCAGACCGGATTGGTGTACGTCGCGGCGGATTGCAAGACGTGGAAAGAAGCAGCGTCCGTGACCAAGTCGCGCCTGTTAGCGGTGGACGTCAATCGCCACGGCGTTGCTTACGCCGTAGGTGCCTTCGGAACCATTCTGAAGTCGACTGACTGGGGGCAGTCTTGGGCAGTTCAGACCGTTGATTGGAGCGGTATCACGGAGGACGGTGCTGAGCCGCATCTTTACGGTGTTCACGTCGATGAAGGCGGAACCGCGACTGCTATTGGCGAGTTTGAGCTCGTCTTGCGCGCCAGCGATGGTGCCCCATGGAAGACGTTGCACAAGGGCGAGCGCTCGCTGTTTGGTCTTTTCGTCGCCGACGGTCGAAAGATGTATGCCAGCGGGCAAAGCGGCGCAATTCTGCGCAGCTCCGACGGCGGTACTACGTGGGAATCGTTGAAGACTGGAACAAACGCCATCTTGACTGGGATAAGTGCGACACCTCATGGAGAGGTGATAGCGAGCGGAATTAATGCAGTTGTGATCAGCCGAGATGGCGGCGCGACGTGGAACACGGTGAACTCGAAGCTGGTGCGCAACACCTGGTATCAGGCCCTGGCGGTTAGCGAACAGACGGGTGGGAGGCGACGCCTGATTGCGGTTGGAGCAGGCGGATCGATTCTTGAACTTGATCTTTGACTAAAACTAGGAGACAAACATCGTGAGTGAAAACGGCACAAGAATCTTGCAGCGAAACGCAGTTGCTGCAGCGGCGTTGCTGGCTCTAGTCAGCTCTGCTCATGCGGCAGAGTGGGCGGTTTCCGGCTTCGTTCGTCAAGAACTAGCGGTAAAGACAACCGACGATCAGAACAACAATAACCAGTACGGCAATGAACAGAATGGCATTACGTACACAAATCACAGTGCGCTGGCTGCCCCGGGATCGACTCTGACGCGGCCGGCAGCCTTCAAGGAAGACGCTCACATCAACTGGTTCGCGACGCGGATCGATCTCAATTTCGACGGCAAGCTCTCCGAATCTTTGAAGGCAACGATCAAGGTTCGCGGAATTCTGGACGAGACACGAGTAGTCGACAACATCTACGGAACGCGTACAGTCGGTGGTCTCAGT
>NZ_AZND01000456.1:0-1573 GCF_000576205.1 Methylibium sp. T29
CGCGGCGTCGCCGGGCGGCGCATTCATCAGCACCAGCGGCAGGCCGCTGTCGGCCAGCCGGGCCGCGAACTCGGCGGCGGGGTGCTCGTACGGGAACTGGCATTCCACGGCCTCGAAGCCGTCGCGCGCGGCGGCGGCGGCACGGTCGAGGAAGGGCAGCTCGGTGTAGAGCAACGTCAGGTTGGCGGCGAATCGAGGCATGCTCACATGCTGCCAGCTTCTGCCGGCCTCGGCATCAACGCCGGTCCCGCGGGCCGGCCTGCAGGTCGTCGAGGATCGGGCAATCGGCGCGCTCGTCGCCATGGCAGTGCCGCGCCAGCGCCTCGAGCGTGCGCTGCATCGCCTGCATCTCGTCGATGCGCCGCTGCAGGTCGGCGGCATGGCGCTGCGCCACCTGCTTCACCTCGCGGCTGGCCCGGCCACGGTCCTGCCACAGCGACAGCAGCACGCGGATCTCCGCGATGCCGAAGCCCAGTTCGCGTGCGCGGCGGATGAAGCGCAGCGTGTGCACCTCGCGCATCGAATAGCGCCGGTAGCCGGCCTCGCTGCGTGCCACCGGCGGCAAAAGGCCGAGGCTCTCGTAATGCCGCACCATCTTGGCCGACACGCCGCTGCGCTGGGCGGCGTCGCCGATGTTGAATGTCTGCCACTCGGGTGCCTGCGACACCCGATCCCCCGAGGGGATGCCGGCCGGCTTGGGGCGGCCCGGCGCTCGGCCGACAGACGGCCCCTCGGGTGCCTGCGACACCCGATCCCCCGAGGGGATGCCGGCCGGCTTGGGGCGGCCCGGCGCTCGGCCGGCTCTCGATGTCGCAGTCATCGGTCCTCCTCCGGCTTCCAGCGCCTGAGCAGCAGCGCATTGCCCAGCACGCTGACGCTGCTGAGCGCCATCGCCGCCCCGGCGAACACCGGGCTCAGCAGGCCGAAGGCAGCGAGCGGGAGGCCGACCGCGTTGTAGACGAAGGCCCAGAACAGGTTCTGGCGGATCTTGCGTGTGGTGTGGCGAGAGATCGAGATCGCGTCGGCCACCAGCGCCGGATCGCCGCGCATCAGCGTGATGCCGGCCGCATGCATGGCGACGTCGGTGCCACCTCCGTCGGGGTTGGCCATTGCGACGCCGACGTCGGCCGCGGCCAGCGCCGGCGCGTCGTTGACGCCGTCGCCGACCATCGCCACCGAGCCGCTCTCGCTGCGCAGGCCGGCGATCACCGCGGCCTTGTCGGCCGGCAGGACCTCGGCGCGCACCTCGTCGATGCCCAGGGCCCGGGCCACCGCCTGCGCAGCGCCGGGCTGATCGCCGGTGACGAGCACGGTACGCAGGCCGAGCCGCTGCAGATGCCGCACCGCGGCCTCGGCCGTGGGCTTGAGCGTGTCGCCGAAGGCCAGCAGGGCCAGCAAGGACGGCGCGGCGGCGTCGCCCAGGTCGGCGAGCCACGACACCGTGCGACCCTGGCGCTGGTGCTCGACCGCCAGCGCTTCCAGCGGTCCGAGGTCGACGCCAAGCTCGCGCATCCAGCGCGTGCTGCCGAGGCCCAGCGAGCGGTCGCCGACCCTCGCCGCCACACCGCGGCCC
>NZ_AZND01000457.1:0-1563 GCF_000576205.1 Methylibium sp. T29
CCGAAGGCCGGCACGCGGCGGCCGTTGCTGAGGATGCTGGCCGTCATCGGCTCCAGGAAGCGCAGGCGCCGCACGCCGCCGTCGCCGCCCCGGTGACGGCCGGCACCGCCCGAACCGTGGCGGATGGCGTAGCTGTCCAGCCGCACCGGGAAGCGGAACTCCAGCACCTCCGGGTCGGTGAGCCGGGAGTTGGTCATGTGAGTCTGCACGACGGCCGTGCCGTCGAAGTCGGGGCCGGCGCCGCTGCCGCCGGCGACCGTCTCGTAGTACTGGTGGCGCTCGTTGCCGAAGGTGAAGTTGTTCATCGTGCACTGGCTCGCCGCCATCACGCCGAGCGCGCCGTAGAGCGCATTGGTCACGCACATCGAGGTCTCGACGTTGCCGGCCACCACCGCCGCCGGCGGGCGCGGGTTCAGCAGCGAGCCTTCGGGCACCACCACCCGCAGCGGCTTCAGGCAGCCGGCGTTGAGCGGGATGTCGTCGCCCACCAGCGTGCGGAAGACGTACAGCACCGCCGCCATCGTGACCGACTTCGGTGCGTTGAAGTTGCCGTCGTCCTGCTGGGCGCTGCTGCCGCTGAAGTCGATGCAGGCGCTGCGCGCGGTGGCGTCGACGCTCACCTGCACCGCGATCTGCGCACCGTTGTCGAGCGGCAGCGTGTAGCGGCCGTTGCCGATCGTCGCGGCCAGCGCCGTGACGACGCGGCGCACGCTCTCTTCGGCGTTGTCCTGCACGTGCTGCATGTAGGCCTGCACCGTCTCCAGGCCGACCTGCGCCACCAGCGCGCGCAGCTCCTGGGCGCCCTTTTCGTTGGCGGCGATCTGCGCCCGCAGGTCGGCGAGGTTCTGCGCCGGATTGCGCGCCGGGTGCGGCCCGGCGCCCAGCACGGCCAGCAGTTCGGCCTCGCGCAGCCACGGCGTGGCGCCGCCTTCGACGAGCCGGAAGTTGTCGAGCAGCACGCCCTCGTCGTCGATGCGGCGCGAGAACGGCGGCATCGACCCGGGCGTGATGCCGCCGACATCGGCATGGTGGCCGCGCGAAGCCACGTAGAACAGCGGCTTTTCTCCCTCGCCCTCCGGGAGACGGCTGGAGTGAGGGGCCAGGAACACCGGCGTCACCACCGTGATGTCCGGCAGGTGCGTGCCGCCGTGGTAGGGGTCGTTGAGCACGAACACGTCGCCCGGCAGCAGCCGAGGGTTGCGGGCGATCACGGTCTTGATCGACTCGCTCATCGAACCCAGGTGCACCGGCATGTGCGGTGCATTGGCGATCAGCTCGCCGCCGCCGTCGAACAGCGCGCAGGAGAAGTCGAGCCGCTCCTTGATGTTCACCGAGTGCGCGGTGTTCTGCAGCCGCAGGCCCATCTGCTCGGCGATGTTCATGAAGAGGTTGTTGAAGACCTCCAGGCGCACCGGATCCACCTCGGTGCCGAGCGCGGTGCGCGGCGCGCGCGGTCGCACGCGCGCCAGCTCCAGCGCGCCCTGCATCGTCACGCGGGCCTGCCAGCCCGGATCGACGACCGTCGTCGCGTTGCGCTCGGCGATGACGGCCGGCCCGTCGATG
>NZ_AZND01000458.1:0-1557 GCF_000576205.1 Methylibium sp. T29
CACCCGGCTGACGCCGTGGCGCAGCCGCACGCGGTAGCTGCCGCGCGTGCCCTGCACCGGCCGCTCGTGGACGGCGATCACCGCGGCGTCGCCCTGGCGCAGCGGCAGCACCATCGGTCGCGACTGCATGCGCGGGCGCTGCTCGGTCATCACGAACTCGCCGCCCTCGAAATCGCGCCCGGGCTCGGAGAGCAGCAGCACCACCTGCAGCGGGAACACGTGCTCGCCGTAGAGATCCTGGTGCAGGCAGTTGTAGTCGCCCTCGCCGTACTGCAGCAGCAGCGGCGTGGGCCGGGTCTGGCCGGCCCCATGGCAGCGCGCGATGAACTCGGCGTGCCGCGGCGGGAAGCGCGTGGCCACACCCATCGCCGCGTGCCAGCGGTTGGCGATCGGCACCAGATGCGGATAGAAGCCGCCACGCAGGGTCGCGACGAGCGCCGGCAGCGGGTGGGCGAAGTAGCGGTACTCGCCGCGCCCGAAGCCATGGCGGGCCATCACCACGCGGCTGCGGAAGGCCGCGTCGTCCGTGTACAGCCCCGCCAGCGCGCGGCATTCCGCCGGCGTGAGCAGGCGTTCGATCTGCGCGTGGCCTGCGCGTCGAGATCGCGGGCCAGCTGCGGCCAGTCGGCCGCCGCGATGCGCGCCTCCAGGCTCGCGGTGGCCACCGCCGTGGCGACGCCGGCGGTCTCCGACACGCTCATGGCGTGATCACCTCCTGCTCCAGCGCCAGCAGCTGGCGCTTGCGCTCGACGCCCCAGCGGTAGCCCGACAGTGCGCCGTCGCTGCGCACCACGCGGTGGCAGGGAATGGCCACCGCCAGCGCGTTGGCGGCGCAGGCCTGCGCCACCGCGCGCACCGCCGTCGGCGCACCGATGCGCGCGGCGACCTCGGCGTAACTGGCGGTGCGCCCGGGCGGGATGTCACGCAACGCCTGCCACACACGCTGCTGGAAGGCGGTGCCGCGCACGTCGAGCGGCAGGTCCAGGCCGAGACCCGGTGCCTCGACGAAGCCCACCACGCGGGCCACCCAGTCCTCGAAATCGGCCTCGCCGCCGATCAGGCGGGCCTGGGGGAAGCGGTCCTGCAGGTCGCGCGCCAGCGCATCCGGGTCGTCGCCGAGCAGGATCGCGCAGATGCCGCGTTCGCTCTGTGCCACGAGGATGGCGCCCAGCGAGCACTGGCCGATCGCGAAGCGGATCGCCGTGCCCGCCCCGCCGGCGCGGTAGCGCGTGGCCGTCATGCCGAGCACCCCGTCGGCCGTCTCGTAGTAGCGGCCGCCGGAGTTGAAGCCGGCGTCGTAGATGGCATCGGTCACCGTGCCGCCGCGGCGGCCGAGCGCCTCGCGCAGGCGCCGCGCCCGGTGCGCGGTGGCGTAGGCCCTCGGCGTGAGGCCGGTGACCGCCTTGAACACGCGGTGCAGGTGGTAGGGGCTGAGGCCGGCGCGCCGGGCCAGGTCGGCGAGCGGGGGGACCGCGTCCGCGGTCTCGATGTAGCGGCACAGTTCGGCGACCCGGGCTGCCTGCAGCGCGGCCGCCGGCAGCTGGTCGGGCTTGCAGC
>NZ_AZND01000459.1:0-1550 GCF_000576205.1 Methylibium sp. T29
CTAGGAGTCTGCGCGGCAGAAGCCGCCCAGCCTCCTAGCCTGCGGCTCTACGCACGGCTCCCCCGAGCCCCCTCCGAGAGGGAGCGGCAGCGTGTTCGACCGCACCCTCCAGCCTCCCTCCGCGAGGGAGGCTCCAGTCAGTCCGACGAGCGCCTTGCCGCCGTTCAGCTTGCGCTGAGCACCGCCATGCGCCTCAAGTTCAGCGCCATGCACACGAGCTTCCACTCGGCTTGCACCCGGTGCAGTCCTCGCATGCTGAACTGCCGGAACCCCAGCACGTTCTTGATCCAGCCGTTGGGTGGCTCGGCGATCCACTTGCGCTTGCGGTAGGCCGCCCGTCCTTCTTCGGTCTGCAGCTTGGCGGCCATCGCCGCGGTGTATGGGTACTGCTCGGCATCGATCTCGGCGTGCTGCTTGCCTTCGCGGCCCAGCGCCACCACCACTCCGATCGGTGCGCGCTTGAGGTTGTCTTCGCTGCGGTAGCCCGCGTCGGCCAGCCCGAGCTCGGGCAGTTCGCCCAGGTTGTCGCCCACCGCCTGGATCATGGGCAGCAACCAGTTCGCGTCCGGCGCGACGTTGTCCAGTTCGGCCGCCACGATGATGTGCGCGGCCTCGTCCACCGCGGTCTGTGCGTTGTACGCCGGGTCAAACCCGCCACCAGCGCGCTTCATGATGCGACTGTCCGGGTCGGTGAAGTTCTCCTGCGCCTTGTCCTCGGGCACGCCGAACTCGCGCTTGTAGCGCCCACCCTTTGGCTTGCCATCCGGGCCACGCGGACGGCAGTCGTCGTCGTCGCTGCGGCCGCGTTCGAGGTCCGCCTCGCGCTGGCGTTGCTCCAGGCGTTCGCGGGCTTCGCGGATGGCCGCAAGCCTCGCCTCGCGCCGCTCGATCTCGGCGGGTAGGTCCAGTTCCGGCTCGTTGACCTCGGCCTCGTCGGTGGCCTTGGCGCGCGCCAGCAGGGCGTCGATCTGCGCCTTGAGTTCGGCCTCGGCCTGCTTCATGCGCTCGTAGCTCATGGCCTTGTGACGGCTGGCGTTGGCCTTCAGCTTGGTGCCGTCGATGGCCACCGTGCCCAGCTTGACCAGGCCCATCTCGCGCGCGAGCTTGACCACCTGCACGAAGAGCTCCGATAGTTCCTTCAGGTGGAACGCACGGAAGTCGCAGATGGTGCGGTGGCGCGGGAAGTTGCCTGCAGCAAGCATCCGGAACGCCAGGTCCTCGTGCAGCCGCCGCTCGATCTTGCGCGAGCTGAACACGCCCGTGGCGTACGCGTAGACCAGCACCTTGACCATCATGGCCGGGTGGAACGGCTGGTTGCGCGAGCCGCCGCCCTCGTAGCGCGCATAGAACGCCTTGAGGTCCAGCGCGTCGACCGTGTCGTTGATGTAGTGGGCCAGGTGGCCTGCCGGCAGCCAGTCTTGCGGCGCCGCCGGCAACAGCATCACTTGGTCAGGTTCGTAGGGGCGATAGCTTCCAGCCATGCCCCATCAACGCATACCTCGTGCCATGTGACATCAGAAACTACACGGTTCTGCCGCGCAGACTCCTAG
>NZ_AZND01000460.1:0-1538 GCF_000576205.1 Methylibium sp. T29
CGGCCACGCCCCAGCGGCCGGCGCGCACGTAGCGGTCGGCCTCGGGCGTGCGGCGTGCCACGTCGAGCAGCAGGGCCATCGCGAGATCGGCCACGCAGTCGTTCAGCACGTCGGGGTGTAGCCCACGGCGATGCCGCGCCGCGCGGCGGCCGCGAGGTCGATCTTGTCGAGCCCCACGCCGAAGCTCGAGATCACGCGCAGCGACGGCAGCGCGTCGATCAGCGCCGCGTCCGCGCCGCTGCCGCCGGCCGAGGTGACCAGGCCCACGAACTCGGCGCCACGCGCCGCCAGGAAGGCCTGCGGGTCGGCCTCGTCGGCCAGGCGGTGCAGGTCGTGGGCGGCCGCCAGCCGCTCCTCCAGCCAGGGCAGCAGGCGGCCGATCTGCAGCACGCGGGGCTTCGTCGACATCATTCGATCTTCACCCCGCCCTGCGCGACGACGCTCGCCCAGTTCTTGCGCTCGCGCTCGAAGAAGGTGGCGAACTCGGCCGGCGTCATCGTGTAGACCTCGGCGCCCTGCGACACCAGGCGCTCGCGCACCTCGGGCGAACGGATGATGCGCGACAGCTCGGCCGCCACCTTGGCCACCACCGCGGGCGGCGTGGCCGCCGGCATCAGCACGCCTTGCCACGTGCCCGACTCGAAGCCCTTCACGCCCTGCTCGGCGATCGTCGGCACGTTCGCCAGCAGCGGTACGCGCGTGGCCTTGGAGACGCCCAGCACCTTGAGCTTGCCCGCCTGCACCTGCGGCAGCGTCGCCAGCATGCCGTTCATCAGCACCTGGGTCTGGCCGGCCACGGTGTCGCCGATCGCCTGGGCGCCGCCCTTGTAGGGGATGTAGGTCCACTCGGCCTTGGTGGCCTTCTCGACCGCCACGCCGGCCAGGTGCGGCGCGCTGCCGATCGCGGTGACCGCGAAATTCAGCGACTCCTTGTGCGAGAGCGCCACCAGTTCCTGCAGGTTGTTGGCCTTGACCGACGGATGCACCACCAGCAGGTGCGGCGAGTACGCGAGCATGCCGACGCCGCGCAGGTCCTTGCTGGGATCGAACGGCAGCTTGGCGTAGACCGAAGCGGTGATCGCCAGCGCGCCCACGTCGCACAGCAGCAGCGTGTGGCCGTCGTTGGCCTTGGCGACGAAATCGGTGCCGGTGTTGCCGTTGGCGCCGGGCTTGTTCTCGACGATCACCGTCTGCTTCAGCGCCTCGGACAGCGGCCCCGAGATCGCGCGGGCGATGATGTCCGACGAGCCACCGGGCGAGTACGGCACGACGATGCGGATCGTCTGCGTGGGCCAGGCCTGGGCCTGGGCGCCGCCGGCGGCCAGCGCCAGCGTGGCGGTCAGGGCGCGGACAAAGATGCGTCGAATCATCGGGGGTCTCCTCGGTCGGGGTCGGGGTTGGGGCGGACGAGGTGGCGACAAGCCCCTCTCTAGTTGTACGTCATCGTACAACATGAAGGATGACCGATCACTCGGGATTGCCCGGTATCGGTCCGCTGGCGCCCGCCGCCGCTCAGGCCCGCGGCTGGCGCGCCTGCG
>NZ_AZND01000461.1:0-1522 GCF_000576205.1 Methylibium sp. T29
AGCGCCGGCGCTCCAGCCGAGGCCGTGGCGAGCAGCCGCGGGCCGAGTGCGGCGCGGCGCGCGCGCAACTGAGTCCGCGTGGCTGGTAGGCGTGCTCGGCCATGCGGCGGCGCTGCGAGTAGCTGAACGGGTTGGTGAAGAACACCTTGGCGTCGCGCGCGTCGGGCTCGAACAGCAGGATGTCGGTGTCGGGGTGGAGTTGGTCGTACTGGCGCAGGCCGAGCTCCATGCGCGAGCGGATCAGCGTGCGGAACGTCTGGCTCAGCACCTGCGGCAGGCCGCCGTCGACCAGCCGCGCCAGCGGCGCCCTGGCACCGTCCGCCGGCCTGTGCGCGTCGGCGGGGCTGTCGTAGGGCACCAGCGGATTCAGGCAGATCAGCAGGTCCAGGCCCTCGTCGAGCAGGACCGAGGCATGCAGCGTCTTGCGCAGCACGCCATCGACGTAGCAGCGGCCGTCGATCTCGACCGGCGGGAACAGTCCGGGCAGCGCGGCGCTGGCCTGCACGGCGAGCGAGATCGGCACGTGGTCGTGGCCCGGCAGGCCGAAGGGCCGGGCGTCGCCGCTGTCGAGGTCGACCGCCACCAGCACCAGCCGGCGCGCCAGCGTGCGGAAGTCGTTGCTGCGGCCGGGCGCGCCGAACACGCGGCTCAGGTGCTGGTGGACCGTGCGGTTGGAGAACAGGCCGGTCGGCATGGCGCGGCCGAGCTGGTCGAGCACCTGGCTGCGGGTGGCGAAGCCCAGCGCATAGTCCAGAGCCGCGCCGCCGGCCAGACCGGGCGCCCGCGCGAGGCGCTTCGCGAACTCGCCCCAGGCCGGCCGCATCAGCAGCGCGGGGTCGAACACGTCGTCCGGCGGCCCCTCGTTCTCGATGAAGGAGCGGCACAGCTCACGCGGCCCGATGCCGTTGGCCAGTCCGGCGGCCACGAAGCCGCCGGCCGACACGCCCACGTAGCCCTGGCACTGAGTGAGGCGCAGGCCAGTGATCGATTCCTCGAGCGCGCACAGTGCGCCGATCTCGTAGATCGCGCCCAATGGCCCGCCGCCGGCCAGCGCGAGACCGATGCGCGGCATCATCGGAACTGGCAGCCACCGGGCTCGATGGCGCGGTTGGCGGCGTGGACGTAGGCGCTGCCGTTCCAGTGATAGACCGCCATGCAGCCGCCGGGGTTGGCGACCCCCAGGTCGGCGTAGCCGAGGTGTTCACCGCCGGTCGGCAGCACCTCCACGCCGGGCAGGAAGCCGAGCAGGTCGACCCACGCGCCGCCGGCGTTCTGCATGAACAGCGCGACGTTGCCGCCACGGGCCGGGCCGAAGCAGGGCGAGGACGCCAGGAACAGCAGCACTTCGTCGCGGCCATCGTGGTTGATGTCCAGCCGCTCGGTCTGCGGCTTCAGTGCCGTGGCGCACGCCTCTCGGTAGTGCTCGTTGCCGCGGCGCTGCAGGCCGGCGGCCGCGAAGACCGCCGCCTCGTCGCTGCCGGGCGATGGGGCGGTCGCGCCGGTGGCCGGTCCGATCGGCGCG
>NZ_AZND01000462.1:0-1522 GCF_000576205.1 Methylibium sp. T29
CGGCGCGCACAACCATGGAGGCTATTTCGCCAGCACGCCCAGCCGCAACCACATGACTGTGGCGACCTCGGGCGTCTGGTCGCGCCATCGGGGCTCAGACCACAGCTCGGCGGCCGCGTCGCGCAGCTCGTCCTCGGGGGCGTGCGGCCATTGCTGGCGCAGGCGGTCGGCGCACCGCCGCGTCCATTCGTCGGGGGTCATGTGAGGCTCCTTGATACTGTATGTGCATACAGTATCAAGGGCGTGCTATCTGCAGGCAAGCCCCTTGGTTCGATCGCTGCTGGTTGGTCGATAGAGAGAGCCCGCTACGATGCGCCGATGTGCTTCTCTGCCCAGCTCGTAGACGCCTACCGCGAACACTGCCGCCGCTGGAACACCTTCATCTCCCTGGACGAGTTCAAGGAGCTGTATGGCTCCACGTACATCGATGAACGCAAGATTCCGAAGGTGATCGACCAGCTGTTTGCCGATCCTCAGACCGAGAACGAGTGGGACATCAAGCAGTTGATCGACCGGCGAAACTCCGAGCAGGCCGCTGAGTACGAACAAGAGCTGTTCAAGCAGCGTACGCGCCTGGCCAGCGCCGAGCGCAAGCTCGCGGAGAAGGAGACGAAGTCCGCTGCCGAGGTCAAGCGCATAGCCTCAAGCAAGGTCGACGCCTTGTTGGGCAAGCTGGCCGACCTGCGACGACTTGAGCCGAAGGATCGAGACGCGCGAATCTTCCCTGGAAGCTATGCCCCCGTGATCGTCAGCGAGGGCGGCCGACTCGTCGTGAAGCCGATGCGCTACCAGTGCCGCCCGGCCGGCAAGCCGGTGTTCTACGACACCAGGTATCCCAGCACCTACAACGCCCGGCGCGACAACCTCGAAGGCTTCTGGAAGGGCCAGTTCGGTTACACCCACGGGCTGCTGATCGTGAAGACCTTCTACGAAAACGTCGACCGCGATGGCAAGAACGTGGTGCTGCAGTTCACCCCGGACGACCGGGAGCCGATGCTGGTGGCCTGCCTGTGGTCACGCTGGAGTGGGAAGGACGGGCCGGACCTGCTGAGCTTCGCAGCGATCACCGATGAACCGCCCCGGGAGATCGCTGCCGCGGGTCACGATCGCTGCATCGTGCAGATCCGGCCCGAGAACGTCGGCGCCTGGCTGAACCCCGATCCCAGTGAGCTTGCGGCCAGTTACGCGATCCTCGACGATCGACCGCACCCGTACTACGAGCACCGGCTAGCGGCATAGGAGGTTGTCACGAATTTCGCAAGTCTTCCATGACGAACAAAACCCCCAGGCCGTGAGGCGAGGGGGTCTTGTTGACCGAACCCGGAGGGGGTGGCACCGATTTCCACCTCTCGTACTTGACGACCTTGCGGCCGACATTGACTCGGCACAACCGGGACAGAACTTCCAGCACTAAGGCGCTGACGCTCGGATTCTACGAGCTAGTCTGCATCGACGCGCAGACCAAATCGGGAAATCCCACTTGCTTGAGCCGTCCGTGGCTGTCTGGCGCTCGCAGAAGACA
>NZ_AZND01000463.1:0-1513 GCF_000576205.1 Methylibium sp. T29
GGCGCGGTCCGCGTGAGGCGCCACGGGCTGGGCGATGCGATCCGCCGGCTCGCCGATCCGGCGCACCTGCTGGTGGTCGACTGCCTGACCTTGTGGCTCGCGCAGTGGCTGATGCCGCCGCCGCAGTCGCCCATGCAGCCCGCCATGCAGACCACCATGTGGCCGCCCGAACGCGAATCCCTGCTCGACGCCTTGCAGGCCAGTACCTCGCCGCTGGTGCTGGTGTCCAACGAGATCGGCCTGGGCGTGATGCCGATGTCGCGCGAGGCCCGCGCCTGTGTCGACACGCTGGGCCACCTGCACCAAGCCGTGGCGCAGCGTTGCGTCCGCGTGACGCTGATGGTCGCGGGCTGCGAACTGCGCGTGAAGGACGATCGATGACCCCAGCCCACACGCCGCTGCCGCGGCGAACCACCCTGCGCCGGCTGGCAACGCTGGCTGCCATCGTCGCGGGCCTGGCCGGGCTGAGGCCTGCTGCCGTGCAAGCCCAGGCTATCGTCGTACGCGACGACCGCGGCATCGCGCATCGCCTGGCCGCCCCGCCGCAGCGCATCGTGTCGATGCTGCCCTCGCTCACCGAGACGGCCTGGGTCCTGGGTGTCGGGCCGCAGCTGGTGGGCGTGGACCGCTATTCGAACTGGCCGGCCGACCTGGCCAGGTTGCCGCACCTGGGCGGGCTGGACGATGCGCAGATCGAGGCCATCGCCGCCCTCAAGCCCGACCTGATCCTCGCCTCCCCCGCCTCGCGCTCGATGGAGCGGCTGGAGGTGCTGGGCTTCACCGTCGTGCGCCTGAAGTCGGAGAGCTACGCCGACGTGCGGCGCACGCTCGATGTCGTGGCGCGACTGCTGGGCACGCCGGACGAGGGTGCGCGCGTGTGGACACGGTTGACGCGCGAGGTCGATGCCGCGGCAGCGCGCGTCCCGCCGTCGATGCGCGGCCAGCGCGTCTACTTCGAGATCGGCGGCGGGCCCTATGCGGCGGGCACCGTGTCGTTCATCGGCGAGACCCTGGCACGGCTGGGCATGGCCAACATCGTGCCGCCAGATCTGGGGCCGTTCCCCAAGCTCAACCCCGAATTCGTCGTGCGCGCCCGGCCCGACGTCATCATGGGCGTGCAGCGCGAGCAGTCCGCGCTTGTGGACCGGCCGGGCTGGAACGCGCTGGCCGCGGTGCGCGACAAGCGCCTGTGCGGCTTCGAGACCGCGCAGTACGAGATGCTGATCCGCCCCGGCCCGCGCCTGGGCGAAGCGGCCGGGCTGCTGGCCGATTGCCTGGTACGGCTGGGCACGGCGTCGACGGGGTTGCGATGAGCGCCCTGCTGCCCGCCGCGCTGGCAATGGACCCGCTCACCGAGGAGGTCGACGCACCGCGCCGACGCCGGCTGGCCTTGTGGTTGCTGCTGGCCGTCGCCCTCGGCCTGGCGGCGGGGCTGGCCACCGGCTCGGCCGGCTTCTCGCCCCGTGCGCTGTGGGCCGACCTGCAGGGCCCCGATGCCGGTCTGCTGCTGGGG